>JAEZHR010000038.1 GCA_023416415.1 Pseudomonadota bacterium | reverse complement strand
GTTCGCGGGTGCGCTGGCCAAGCGCGGCAATTGCGTTGACGATCATGTCCCACCCTCCGGCAAGCCCAGGTCCTGCGCCAGCGAACGCCCGGCATAGTGAAAGGGAACCGGGCCGTCAGCCTGTGCGTGCACGAACTGCCGCACGAAAGGATCGTCCGAGTTCAGCATTTCCCGGGGCGTCCCGTTTGCAACGATCTTCCCCTTCGACAGGAAATACACATGATCGGCGATCTGAAAGGTTTCGTGCACGTCGTGCGAGACGAGGATGGACGTCGAGCCGAGCGCATCGTTGAGACGGCGAATGAGGTTGGCCGCCACACCCATGGAAATCGGATCCAGGCCGGCGAAGGGCTCGTCGTACATGATCAGTTCCGGATCGAGCGCAATCGCGCGCGCCAGTGCGACACGCCGCGCCATCCCCCCGGAAATCTCTGCCGGCTTCATTTGCGCCGCATTGCGCAGTCCGACAGCATGCAGTTTCAGCAACACCAGATCATGGATCAGTTCTTCCGGCAACTTTGTGTGCTCGCGCAGCGGGAAGGCCACGTTTTCAAACACGGTGAGATCGGTGAACAGGCCGCCTTGCTGAAACAGCATGCCCATCTTGCGACGCATTGCGTACAGCGCATCGCTATACGACGGATCGATTTCCTGGCCGTCGAAGCGGATGGTGCCGGCGCGGGCGCGCAGTTGCCCCCCGATCAGGCGCAGGATGGTGGTCTTGCCAGAGCCAGAGCCGCCCATGACGGCCACCACCTTTCCACGCGGGAAATCCATGTCGAGCCCATCGAGAATGGGGCGCTCGCCATAAAAAAACTGCAAGGCACGGATTTCAACCAGATTGGACACGAGGACGAGTGAAAGCGGGGAAAAGCGGAATTGTAGTGGAGAAAGGAAGCAGGCGACGCCTGCTGCAGGCGAAATGCGCGCGCAGAAAGCAACAAACCCGCCGTGAAGGATCACGGCGGGTTTTTGAAGGGTCCTGCAGTCAGCGTGGCAGCAACGTGCTTCCCATCAAGTATTCGTCCACTGCGCGTGCACACTGGCGTCCTTCGCGAATCGCCCATACAACCAGCGACTGGCCGCGCCGCATGTCGCCTGCAGCAAACACCTTGTCGACGGAAGTCTTGTAACTGGCTTCGCCTTCGGTGCTCGCCTTGGCATTGCCGCGTGCATCTTTGTCAACACCAAAGGCATCCAGCACGGTCTGGACCGGCGACACGAAACCCATTGCCAGCAATACGAGGTCGGCCTTGATCTCGAATTCGGAGTCCGGCACTTCAACCATCTTGCCGCCCTGCCACTCCACGCGCGCAGCGATCAGCTTCTCGACCTTGCCGTTCTTGCCTTCCAGACGCTTGGTCGCCACCGCCCAGTCGCGCTCGCAGCCTTCCTCGTGCGAGGACGAAGTGCGCAGCTTGGTTGGCCAATAGGGCCAGACCAGCGGCTTGTTTTCCTGCTCGGGCGGCTGCGGCAGCAACTCGAACTGCATAACCGAGGCTGCACCATGGCGGTTCGACGTCCCCACGCAATCGGAGCCGGTGTCGCCGCCGCCGATGACGACCACGTGCTTGCCGGTGGCCATGATCTGGTCCTTGAGCTTGTCGCCGGCGTTGACCTTGTTCTGCAGCGGCAGGAACTCCATGGCGAAGTGCACGCCCTTGAGCTCGCGCCCCGGCACCGGCAGATCGCGCGGTTGCTCGGCGCCGCCCGCGATGACGACGGCATCGAAGTCCTTCTTCAGCTGTTCGGGCGAAATGGTTTCCTTGGCCCAGTTGTAGACGTTCGGCGTGAATTCCTTGCCAACGAATACACCGGTGCGGAAGGTCACCCCTTCGGCGATCATCTGCGCCACGCGGCGATCGATATGCGCTTTTTCCAGCTTGAAGTCGGGAATCCCGTAGCGAAGCAGGCCACCGACGCGATCGTTCTTCTCGAACACGGTCACGTCGTGACCGGCGCGCGCAAGCTGCTGCGCCGCAGCCAGTCCGGCGGGACCGGAACCGACGATGGCGACCTTCTTGCCGGTCTTGTGCTTCGGCTCCTGCGGCACGACCCAGCCGTTCTCCCAGCCCTTGTCGATGATGAAATGCTCGATCGACTTGATGCCCACCGGATCGTTGTTGATCCCCAGCGTACAGGCCGCTTCACACGGCGCAGGACAGATGCGGCCGGTAAATTCCGGGAAGTTGTTGGTCGAATGCAGGTTTTCCAGCGCTTCGCGGAAGTGCCCGTGATAGACCAGGTCGTTCCAGTCGGGGATGATGTTGTTGACCGGGCAGCCGTTGTTGCAGAACGGGATGCCGCAGTCCATGCAGCGCGCGCCCTGCACCTTCGCTTCGGCGTCGGACAGGTGGACGATGAATTCCTTGTAGTGCTTCTTGCGCTGCTGCGGCGATTCGGCTGCTTCTTGCAGGCGCTGGTATTCCAGGAAGCCGGTGACTTTTCCCATGATGTTCCCTTTGATCCTTGTCGTTAGGCTGCGATCTTTTCCCCGAAGCCCGCGGCGTTGAGTTCGCCGAGGGCGCGCTTGTACTCGGTCGGGAACACCTTCACGAACTTCTGCCGTGCGTTGTTCCAGTCGTCGAGCAGGGCGCGCGCGCGCGTGCTGCCGGTGTACTTGAAGTGGCGTTCGATCAGTCCCTTCAGAATCGCCTCGTCGGTCTGTCCTTCGCCGCCGCGCGTCGTGCTGTGCCACAGCGCGCGCTCGATCCGGGACTCCTGCTCGGCCGAAGCCAGCACCGGGTCAAGTGCCACCATCGCCATGTTGCAGCGCTCGCGGAAATCACCGTCCGCGTCATACACGTAGGCCAGTCCGCCCGACATGCCGGCCGCAAAGTTGCGCCCGGTCGCGCCCAGGACGACGATGGTTCCACCGGTCATGTATTCGCAGCCATGATCGCCCGTGCCCTCGACAACAGCGGTCGCACCCGAATTGCGCACCGCGAAGCGTTCGCCCGCCACGCCGTTGATGTAGGCCTCGCCGGAAATCGCGCCGTACAGTACGGTGTTGCCGGCAATGATGTTCTCCACGGCGCGGCCACGGAACTCGGTGTTCGGCCGAACGATGATGCGTCCGCCCGACAGGCCCTTGCCAACGTAGTCGTTGCCCTCGCCTACCAGATCCAGCGTGATGCCGTGTGCAAGGAAGGCGCCGACCGACTGGCCTGCCGTGCCTTGCAGCTGGATGTGGATGGTGTCGTCCGGCAGCCCCTCGTGCCCGAAACGCTTGGCGACTTCACCGGAGAGCATTGCGCCGACCGTGCGATTGCGGTTCTTGATCGGCGAGATGAAGGACACGCGATCGCCCTTCTCCAGCGCCGGCATGGCCTGCGCGATGAGCTTGTGGTCAAGCGCCTTGTCCAGTCCGTGATCCTGCTCTTCGACGTGCAGGCGCGGCACATCTGCCGCAACGTCCGGCTGGTGGAAAATGCGACCGAAGTCCAGGCCCTGCGCCTTCCAGTGCGTGATCGCCTTCGACTTGTCGAGCAGGTCGGTGCGGCCGATCAGTTCGTCGAACTTGCGCAAGCCGAGCTGGGCCATGATCTGGCGCACTTCCTCTGCAATGAAGAAGAAAAAGTTGACCACGTGCTCCGGCTTGCCCTGGAACTTGGCGCGCAGGACCGGATCCTGAGTCGCCACGCCCACCGGGCAGGTGTGGAGGTGGCAGAC
>JAEZHR010000032.1 GCA_023416415.1 Pseudomonadota bacterium | reverse complement strand
GCACGCGCAAGCCGGGCGGCTGGAAGCCGGGCGAAGGACGCCGCCAGGGCGACAAGCCGGGCCAGCGCAGCTTCGCCAAACCTGGCGCACCGCGCAAGGAAGGCGGCGCCTACGGCAAGCCGCGCTTCGGCGATGGCGGCCCGCGCCGCAGCTACGGCGACCGTTGATGCGAGGCGCTGCGCGAATCCGCGCGGCGCGCATCTGAGTCTGTCGCTCGGGCGAAAGCCGGAGCCCGGCGGCCTTGTCCTTGTCTGCACCGATTGCGGGAAACAACGCCGCCGGATCCCGACTCAGGTCGGGACAGCATCACAAGACACAGCTGCGAAAGCCCGCAAACAGGGTATCGTCCTGCGGCGCACGGAAGGCGCGAAACCTCGCCGAGCGCATGCGTGAAGGCGTGGCAAACGAAGCGCCCCGAAGTACCTGGTGTTCCCCGAAATACGGCTCCGAATACCCCTTCCATGCATCTGCCTCGAAGCCGGGATACGGTTCGAACGGCGAGCAGGTCCACTCCCACAGATCCCCCCAGCGCAAGGCCGGATGACCGGTCAGCGCGGCATATTCCCATTCAAATTCGCTCGGCAGACGACGCCCGGCCCACTGGCACCACGCCTGCGCCTCGTACAGGTTGACGTGCCGTACCGGCTCGTGCGCCGCAAGTACGATCTCTCTCCCGAAGCGCAGTTCGCGCCAGGTCCTGCCGTCCCGGCGCCAGTGGCGCGGCGCGCTGCGACCTTCCGACTGCCGCCACGACCACCCTGCCGCCGACCACCACTCCGGGTGCTGGTATCCCCCATCCTCGACGAACTCGGCAAGCTGCGCGTTCGACACCAGCGTTGAATCCATGCTGAATGCGCTGACATGCACCGCGTGGGACCACTTCTCGTTGTCGAACACAAAACCAGTACCGGGCGCACTGCCGATGTCCGTCGTGCCGCCCGCAAAGCGAATCTCGCCCTGCGCCCAGGCCGGAATGCCTTCCTGCGCAAGTTCCGGCGGCAGTGGCAGGCCGAGCAGCTGGCAAACCTGCATCCAGCGCTCGCCCCACATGTCCTCGTGCGCCAGCGCGAGGCGGTACGGATACAGCGCGCTGTCGCTGTCGCCGGACCGGCTCAACTTGTCGAGCATGCGGTCCAGCACTTCATGAGCGTACATTCTGGTCGCGCCGGAGCCCGGCAAGTCGGACGGCGGCGTGGCGGCGTGCATGCCGAACCATTCGTCTCCACGGGACAGCATGGAGGGATGCCGCGCGGCAGCGGGATCGCTTGAATGCGCATCACGCAGCACGAACCACTCGGCAAACCAGGCAACGTGACCCAATTCGCGCAAAGGCGATCCGGTTCCCGTCTGTGCAACGACCGCCGGCCGATCCAGCCCGGCCCGGAGAAAATGTTCAATCAGCGCGAGGCTGCGCTCGCGCGCGTCCTGGAGTTCACGTGCCAGTTCGTGCCGGTTTGCATTGCGGAAGGAAAAGCTCATCGGATGCGCCGGAGGAAGGGGGACTCATTATCGCCCGACCCTCAGCGGATGCCAATTGCACTGCCGGACTCCCTCAGACGCTGCGCGCAAGCCGGATGCCGGTGAACTGCCAGCGCGCCGACGGCGGGAAGAAATTCCGGTAAGACAGGCGTGCATGCCCCTCCGGCGTCACGCAGGCGGAGCCACGCAAGACTTGCTGGTTGCACATGAACTTACCGTTGTACTCGCCGACGGAGCCCGCTGCGGGCCTGTAGCCGGGATATGGCGAATAGCTCGACAGCGTCCATTGCCAGCAGGTGCCGAACAGCTGTTGCAGACCTTCGCCAGACGCAATTTCCGTGTGCAGGCTGAAACGCCCGAAATCCTTGCAGCCCTGTGCCGCATGCTCCCATTCCGCTTCGAACGGCAGTCGCGCCCCGAACCAGCGCGCATAGGCATCGGCTTCATAGAACGACACATGACTGACGGCAAGCTGCGGATCAAGCCGCCGTGCGCCGAACAGCGTGAACTCCTGCCAGCCATCTTCGCCGCGATGCCAGTACAAGGGCTGCGTCAGCGCATTCGCCTGGACCCAATCCCAACCGTCAGAGAGCCAGAGTTCGGGGCGGCGATAGCCGCCGTCATCGATGAAGGCGCGGTATTCCGCATTCGTGACCAGGCGCGTGGCAAGCGCAAAGGGTTCGACGAACTGGCGATGGCGCGGCAATTCATTGTCGAAGCAGAAGCCGCTGCCGCGATGACCGACATGGACGACGCCCCCTTCGAAAGCCTGCCATTCCATGGACGCGCCCTGCCGCTCGGTGTCCTGCGCGGGGGCGAGCGCTGCGGGACCACGCTCATAGGCCGGAAGCAAGGGATTGCGCGACAGCAGGTGCTTGAGATCGGTGAGGATCAGCTCTTGATGTTGCTGCTCATGCTGCAGGCCCAGCACCAGCAATTGCGCCAGTTGATCAGTCTGCGCGTATTCAAGCAAGGTCGCGATCCGCTCGTCGACATTGCTGCGATAGGCGTTCACCTCGCGCAGCGATGGACGGGTGATGAACCCGCGCTCGGGACGCGGATGGCGTGCGCCAATACCGTGATAGTAGGAATTGAAAAGTACCCGGAACGCCGGATGAAACGGCACAAAGCCACGTTCGAAGCGCTCCAGCACGAAAGTCTCGAAGAACCAGCTTGTGTGCGCAAGATGCCATTTGACGGGGCTGGCGTCCGGCATGGATTGCGCGCAGCAATCTTCTTCCGACAAGGGTGCTGCAAGCGCTCGGGTACGGGCGCGCACGGCGGCAATACGCTCGCGCAGGCTCTGCATGCACTATCTCGCCTGGGCATGCACGACCATGAACCAGTCATGCGGATCTCGCCAGTCGCGCCGAGGCGCGAAACCGGCCGATTCGAGCATGGCAAGAAATGCTTCGCGCGTGTACTTGCAGCTCGACTCGGTGTGTATGCTCTCGCCCTCCTCGAAGCGGCGCTCACCGCCTTCCCAGCGCACGGTAAGCGCACGTCGCGCCACCAGATGCATCTCGATGCGCTGTTCGTCTTCGTTGAAGAAGGCGTGATGCCGCCATTCGGCCGGATCGAAATCGGTTCCGGCAATCTGGTTCAGGTGGCGCAGCAGGTTCAGGTTGAACGCAGCCGTCACCCCAAGCCCATCGTTGTATGCGGCCTCCATCACCGTGCGCGCCTTGACGAGGTCGATGCCGATGAGCAGACCGCCATCTTCGTCGCAATGCGCGCGCATCTGCCCGAGCAGGGAACGCGCCTGCGCCGGCGCAAAATTGCCGATCGAGGAACCCGGATAGAAGAACAGGCGGCGCTGCATCGGCACTTCATGCGGCAGAGCAAGCTGGCTCGAAAAATCCATGCCCACGCCGAGCACCGGCAATTCGGGAAAGCGCTGGCGCAATCCGACAGTCGCCGTGCGCAAAAATTCGGCCGAGATGTCGATGGGCACATAACAGGCGGGCTGCAGGGCGGGAATGAGCTTCGCCGCTTTCATGCAATTGCCAGCGCCAAGATCGATCAGCGTGCATCGGCTCGGAATGCCGTCCGCAATGGCGGGCAGGCAAGCGTCGAGAATTGCACTTTCGGTGCGTGTCGGGTAGTACTCGGGCAAGGCGCAGATCGCTTCAAACAGGAGCGATCCCAGCGAGTCGTAGAAATATTTCGGCGCGACCCGTGCCTGGGGCGCGGCCAGGCCTTCGACGATGTACAGGCGAGCATGCACCGGTCCGGACTGCGGAGAGTGAAGAAAGCTCACTGCGTCGGTCGATAGAAAACGGGAGTGCTCGGGGACGTGCTGTGCGGAAGAATGCATGGTGGCTGCAGGCCGGAAAAACTCTGTGAGAACCCTGTTCGGCGCGGTGCGCGCAGGTCGATCTGGTTATCATAGGCCGCACATGGCCCTTCTCATTGAGCCGACACAACGCGACGGGCGCAAGACGATGCCGTCCTGCAAGCAAACACATTTACCGAATCGACTACGCCTTGCCCTGATGCTGTCCCTGCGCAATATCTCCAAGTCATTTGGCCACCGCCCCATCCTGCATGCACTCAGCTATGTCCTGCAGCCAGGCGAGTACGTGGCGATCATGGGTGAATCCGGCGTAGGCAAGTCCACCTTGCTCAATCTGATCGCGGGCCTCGATGAGCCCGATCAGGGCGAGATCGAAATCGATGGCGTGTCGCTGGCCGGCATGGATGACGACAGTGCAACCCGCTTGCGGCGCGAAAAACTGGGTTTCGTGTTCCAGGCTTTCCATGTACTGCCGCATCTGACGCTGGCGCAGAACGTGGCGCTGCCGTTGCTGCTCAATGGCCGCCCGCGCGAGCGCGCACACGAGTTGCTGGATGCGGTCGGCCTTGGTTCGCGCGCCAATGATTTCCCGCGTCAACTGTCGGGCGGCGAAATGCAGCGCGTTGCCATCGCGCGTGCGCTTGTACATCGCCCGCGCCTGCTTCTGGCCGACGAACCCACCGGCAACCTTGACCCGGACACCGCGCGCGAGATCCTTGCCCTGCTGCGCCGCGAGATCAAGCAGAACGGTGCATCGGCAATCATCGTCACCCATTCCGCGCTCGCTGCAAGGACTGCCGACCGCATCCTGCAGCTGACACGCTCCGGGCTGCGTCCCTTCACGCCGGCAGCTGGCGAATGAGAGGCGGCTCATCGCTGCTGCTCGCGCGCTGGCTTGCAGCCGGGGAATGGCGCGCCTATCCCTTGCGCAATCTGGCCGCCCTGCTCGCGATTGCCATCGGCGTGGCACTCGGTTATGCGATCTACCTGATCAACGCGGCCGCATTCAACGAATTCTCAGCCGCGGTACGCAGCCTGTCCGGCCAGGCCGACCTGCGCGTCAGCGCCGCACAGCCGGTCATGAACGAATCGGTGTACCCCCGTCTGGCCGCGATGAGGGAAGTGGATCTGGCCAGCCCGGTGCTTGAACTCGACCTGCCCCCGGCCGGCATGCAGGAGACGCTCAAGTTGCTGGGCATCGACGTACTCCAGGCGGGTACCGTGGCGCCCGATCTGGTCGGCGTGCCGGAAAAGGGCCGCTTTGCCGATACGCTTGCCGACGATGCGATCTTCCTGTCGCCGGCCGCGATGGACTGGCTTGGCCTGTCACGTGGTGACACGCTCGTGCTGCAGGCCGGCACCCGACGCGTGGCGCTGCGGGTGGCCGGCACGCTTGCGGCCGCGCGACCCGGCCAAAGACTTGCGACCATGGATATCGGCGGGATGCAGTGGCGCTTCGATCGGCTCGGCGACATTTCTCATGTCGACCTGCGCCTCGCTCCCGGCGTGGATCGCGAACGCTTCGCCGCGCAACTGAAGGAGCGACTCGGGCCCGGCATCCGGGTCACACAGGCTGCGCAACTGGAAACCCGCGCAGCCTCGCTTTCGCGCGCCTACCGGGTCAATTTGAACATGCTGGCCATGGTCGCCTTGTTCACCGGCGCATTTCTCGTGTTCTCCAGTCAGGCCCTGTCCGTTTTGCGGCGACGCAGCCAGCTTGCGCTGCTGCGCGTGCTCGGCGCCACGCGCGCCACCCTGCTGCGCCAGATCCTGGCCGAAGGCATGGTGCTGGGCGCGGCCGGGTCGCTGCTCGGACTCGTCCTCGGCTATGTCATGGCCGCATTCGCGCTGCGCCAGTTCGGCGGAGATCTCGGCGGCGGCTACTTTCCGGGTATCCGGCCGCAGGCGGCATTTTCG
>JAEZHR010000417.1 GCA_023416415.1 Pseudomonadota bacterium | reverse complement strand
TTCTGCCCCCGCAGGGCCAGGCGGCCGATATGGGGGCGGCGTTTGGCTCGGGTGCATCCGGCAGCCTGTTCGGTGCCTCGGGTTCGTCGAATTTCCTGTCGAAGTCGACCGGGGTTGCGGCGGCGCTCTTTTTCTGCGCCACGCTGGCGCTGGCCTTCATCGGTAATCGTCCCGCAGGCGCGGAGCTTGGCGTCATGGAGCGCATGCCGGTGCCGGCGGCTTCGACTCCTGCCCGTCAGGCGCCTGCTGAATCGCCTTCGGCGGAGTCGGCTGCACCGGCAGTTCCTGCGGAAGGCGCAGGACAGGCGAGCCAGATACCGAAATAGTGCGCTCCATCTTGATTCTTCGCATTTGATGCGTTGAACAAAACTGACTGTCGAGTTAAAATAGCAGTCTTCAAGCCGACGTGGTGAAATTGGTAGACACGCTATCTTGAGGGGGTAGTGGCGAAAGCTGTGCGAGTTCGAGTCTCGCCGTCGGCACCAATAAAAAAGCCAGCAAGGGGGGTCCCGAGCTGGCTTTTTATCGAGGAATCCTGATTTGATTTTCCAAATCACTAACTGATCCGGCCTCCATCGTGAACCTCGAAAATTACTTCCCTGTACTTCTCTTCATTCTCGTCGGTATTGCGGTCGGTGTGATTCCGCAGGCCCTCGGGCGTCTGCTTGGCCCTCACAAGCCGGATCCGGAGAAGCTGTCTCCATACGAGTGCGGCTTCGAAGCGTTCGAGGATGCGCGCATGAAGTTCGATGTGCGCTATTACCTGGTTGCGATCCTGTTCATTCTGTTCGATCTGGAAGTGGCCTTCCTGGTGCCTTGGGCTGTTGCCATGCGCGACATCGGCATGCTGGGCTTTTCGGCCATGATGATTTTCCTTGCGATCCTCGTGATCGGGCTCATTTACGAGTGGAAGAAGGGCGCCCTGGATTGGGAGTAAAGAATGGCAATTGAAGGTGTACTGAACGAAGGCTTCGTTACGACGACCGCCGACAAGCTGATCAACTGGACCCGCACAGGCTCGCTTTGGCCTGTGACTTTTGGTCTGGCCTGCTGTGCCGTCGAGATGATGCATGCCAGCGCCGCTCGTTACGATCTCGACCGCTTCGGGTCGTTTTATAGGCCGTCCCCGCGACAGTCTGATGTGATGATTGTTGCCGGCACGCTGTGCAACAAGATGGCGCCCGCGCTGCGCAAGGTTTATGACCAGATGGCCGAGCCGCGCTGGGTGATCTCCATGGGTACCTGTGCCAATGGCGGCGGGTATTACCACTATTCGTACTCCGTCGTGCGCGGCTGCGATCGCATCGTGCCAGTCGACATCTATGTGCCTGGTTGCCCGCCAACTGCAGAAGCGCTGGTGTACGGTGTGATGCAGTTGCAAAACAAGATCAAGCGGACCAGCACCATTGCGCGCTGAAGGGTGATCCGGACAAATGACGACAAAGATTGAAACGCTGGAAGCGAGCCTGCGCGAAGCTCTGGGTGAGCGCATCAGGGACCTGAAGGTCGCGCTTGGCGAGGTGACGTTGGTGGTCGGTGCGGCCGATTACGTCGAGGCCATGCGTATGCTGCGAGATCATGATGCCTTGCGCTTCGAGGAGTTGATCGACCTGTGCGGCATGGATTATTCGACCTATGGCGAAGGCCTGTGGGACGGTTCTCGCTTTGCGGTGGTCTCCCATCTGCTATCCGTCAGCAAGAATTGGCGCATGCGGGTGCGCGTGTTCGCGCCGGACGACGAAATGCCGGTGGTGCCTTCGATCTGTGAAATCTGGAATGCGGCAAACTGGTACGAGCGCGAGGCTTTCGACCTGTACGGCATCATCTTCGAAGGACATGCCGACTTGCGCCGCATTCTGACCGACTATGGCTTTATCGGTCATCCATTCCGCAAGGATTTTCCGGTTTCTGGCTACGTCGAGATGCGCTACGACCCTGAGCAGGGGCGCGTGATTTACCAACCCGTGACGATCGAGCCGCGCGAAATCACGCCGCGCGTGATCCGTGAAGAGAAATACGGGATGAAATAATGGCTGAGATCAAAAACTACACGCTCAACTTCGGTCCGCAACACCCGGCGGCGCACGGTGTGCTGCGTCTGGTGCTGGAGCTGGACGGCGAGGTCGTGCAGCGTGCTGACCCGCACATCGGCTTGTTGCATCGCGCCACCGAAAAGTTGGCAGAACAGAAGACCTTCCTGCAATCGGTGCCGTACATGGATCGTCTCGACTATGTGTCGATGATGTGCAACGAGCACGCGTACGTGATGGCCATCGAGAAGCTGCTCGGGATCGAAGTTCCTCTGCGCGCGCAGTACATCCGCGTGATGTACGACGAGATCACGCGTCTGATGAATCACTTGATGTCGCTCGGCTCTCACGCTCTCGACGTCGGCGCGATGGGCGTCTTCCTTTACGCGTTTCGTGAACGTGAGGATTTGTTCGATATGTATGAGGCGGTATCCGGTGCGCGGATGCACGCGGCCTACTACCGCCCGGGCGGCGTCTATCGCGATCTGCCCGAGACAATGGCGCAATACAAGCCGTCGTCCGTGCGCAGTGAAAAGGCAATCAAGGAAATGAATGCGAACCGCCAGGGTTCGCTGCTCGACTTCATCGAGGATTTCACGAATCGCTTTCCCAAGTATGTCGATGAATACGAAACTCTGCTGACCGATAACCGCATCTGGAAGCAGCGTCTGGTCGGCGTCGGCGTGGTGTCGCCCGAGCGCGCCATGCAGATGGGCTTCACGGGGCCGATGCTGCGCGGGTCCGGGATCGCATGGGATCTGCGCAAGACGCAACCCTATGAGGTCTACGATCTGCTCGATTTCGACGTGCCGGTCGGCACCAATGGTGACTGCTACGACCGCTACCTCGTGCGCATAGAGGAAATGCGCCAGTCGAACCGGATCATCAAGCAGTGCATTGAATGGCTGCGCAACAATCCGGGGCCGGTCATGACAGACAACCACAAGGTGGCGCCGCCTGACCGCGTATCAATGAAGTCGAACATGGAAGAGCTGATTCACCATTTCAAGCTCTTTTCAGAAGGTTTCCATGTTCCCGAGGGCGAGGCCTATGTCGGCATCGAGCATCCCAAGGGCGAATTCGGCATCTATCTCGTGTCGGACGGCGCCAACAAGCCGTACCGCCTGAAGATCCGCGCCCCAGGTTTTGCGCACTTGCAGAGCCTGGATGAAATGTCTCGGGGCCACATGCTGGCCGACGTTGTGACCATCATCGGCACGCAGGACATCGTGTTCGGTGAGATTGACCGATAACCCGCGCAACCCATTGCGCACGGATGGCTGAGCTTATGCTGTTAAGTCAAGAAGCGTACAAGAAGATCGATCGCGAGCTCGCGAAATTCCCCGCGGACCAGAAGCAGTCGGCCGTCATGGCCGCGCTGGCCATTGCGCAGGACGAGCTGGGCTGGCTGTCGCCGGAAGCCATGAAGGAAGTTGCCGCGTACCTCGGCATGGCGCCCGTTGCGGTGCAGGAAGTGGCGACTTTCTACAACATGTACAACACCAGTCCGGTCGGCAAGTACAAGATCACCGTCTGCACGAACCTGCCGTGCGCGCTTTCAGGCGGCGAACGTGCAGGCGACTACCTGAAGCAGAAGCTCGGCATCGACTACAAGGAAACCACAGCCGACGGGCAGTTCACGCTGATCGAAGGCGAGTGCATGGGCGCGTGCGGTGATGCACCGGTCCTGCTAGTGAACAACAAGCGCATGTGCAGCCACATGTCGAAGGAAAAGATCGACGCGCTTGTGGAGGAACTGAAGAAATGACCTGTCTGCACGACCGTCATATCAAGCCGCTCATTCTGGCGGGCCTGGACGGCAACAACTGGCGCTTGGCCGATTACGTCAAGCGTGGCGGCTACGAGGCACTGCGCCGTATCCTGACCGAAAAGATTCCGCCCGAGCAGATCATTGCGGAACTGAAGACCTCATCGTTGCGCGGCCGCGGTGGCGCGGGTTTTCCGACCGGCCTGAAGTGGAGCTTCATGCCGCGCCAGTTCCCCGGGCAGAAGTATCTCGTCTGTAATACGGACGAAGGCGAGCCGGGCACCTTCAAGGATCGCG
Organism: Pseudomonadota bacterium; assembly: GCA_023416415.1. GTDB lineage: Bacteria > Pseudomonadota > Gammaproteobacteria > Burkholderiales > Burkholderiaceae_D > Noviherbaspirillum. Next base: position 4,713 of record JAEZHR010000417.1, on the reverse strand, counting down.
ACATCATCCGCTATAACCCGCATGCCCTGATCGAAGGCATGACGATCGGTGCGTACGCGATGGGCATTCCGGCCGGATACAACTACATCCACGGCGAGATCTGGGCCGAATACGCCCGTTTCGAAGAGGCACTGGAAGAAGCGCGTGCCGCCGGATTCCTGGGTGACAACATCATGGGCAGCGATTTCAGCTTTCAGCTGCACGCTTTCCATGGTTACGGCGCCTACATCTGTGGTGAGGAAACCGCGCTGCTCGAGTCGCTCGAAGGCAAGAAGGGGCAGCCGCGCTTTAAACCGCCGTTCCCGGCCAGCTTCGGCCTGTACGGCAAGCCGACCACGATCAACAACACCGAGACCTTTGCGGCCGTGCCTTTCGTCATGCGCATGGGCGGTGAAGCGTATGCGGCGCTGGGCAAGCCCAACAACGGCGGAACCAAGATCTTCTCGATTTCCGGCGACGTCGAGCGTCCCGGCAACTATGAGGTTCCGCTCGGCACGCCTTTCGCCAAGCTGCTTGAACTGGCCGGCGGCATGCGCGACGGCAAGAAGATCAAGGCCGTGATTCCGGGCGGTTCATCCGCACCGGTCGTGCGCGGCGAGGTGATGATGAACACCGATCTCGATTACGATTCGATCGCCAAGGCGGGCTCCATGCTCGGTTCCGGCGCAGTTATCGTGATGGATGAGACGCGCTGCATGGTGCGCTCGCTGCTGCGCCTGTCCTACTTCTACTTTGAAGAATCGTGCGGTCAGTGCACGCCGTGCCGGGAAGGCACGGGTTGGCTGTACCGGATGGGGCACCGGATCGAGCACGGCAAGGGCCGCGCCGATGATCTGGATATGCTGAACTCGATCGCCGACAACATCCAGGGCCGAACGATTTGCGCACTGGGCGATGCTGCGGCAATGCCGGTGCGTGGAATGATCAAGAGTTTCCGAGACGAATTCGCGTACCACATCGAGCACAAGCGCTGCCTGGTTCCGGCATACGTATAAGTTCCTCCTCCTCGCGGGGAGGCCAGGTGGGATGGGGCAGTTTTCTTGAATCGCCTCGCAAGCCCATCCCCGCCCCGACCCTCCCCGCTAAGGGGAGGGGGTGAACTGAGAAGCAAAACATGATCGAAATCGAAATCGACGGCAAGAAGGTGGAAGTGCAGGAAGGCAGCATGGTGATGGATGCTGCCAACAAGGTCGGCACCTATATCCCGCATTTTTGCTACCACAAGAAACTTTCCATTGCGGCAAACTGCCGCATGTGTCTGGTCGAAGTCGAGAAGGCACCGAAGCCGTTGCCGGCCTGCGCTACGCCCGTGACAAACGGCATGATCGTTCGAACTGCAAGCGACAAGGCAATCAATGCGCAGAAGAGCGTGATGGAGTTCCTGCTCATCAATCACCCGCTTGATTGCCCGATTTGCGATCAGGGTGGCGAATGCCAGTTGCAGGATCTGGCAGTCGGTTACGGTCCGTCCGGTTCCCGTTACGAAGAAGAAAAGCGCGTGGTCGATCCGAAGGATGTCGGCCCGCTGATTTCCACGCGCGAAATGACGCGTTGCATCCATTGCACCCGGTGCGTGCGCTTCGGGCAGGAAATCGCCGGCGTAATGGAACTTGGCATGCTCAACCGCGGCGAGCACTCGGAAATCACCACCTTTATCGGCAATACCGTCGATTCCGAGCTCTCTGGCAACATGATCGACCTGTGCCCGGTCGGCGCGCTGACCTCGAAGCCGTTCCGCTACAAGGCGCGAACCTGGGAATTGTCGCGCCGCCGTTCCGTCAGTCCGCACGATAGCCTTGGCTCGAATCTCATTGTGCAGGTGAAGGGCGGCAAGGTCATGCGTGTTCTGCCGCTTGAGAATGAAGAAGTCAACGAGTGCTGGCTGTCCGATCGTGATCGCTTTGCCTATGAGGGTCTGAACAGCGAAGACCGCCTGTCGGTACCCATGGTCAAGCAGGACGGCAAATGGATTGAGACAGACTGGCAGACTGCGCTTGAATATGTGGCGCATGGTCTGAAGGACATCACGACGAAGCACGGCGGCGACGCGCTGGCAGCACTGGCTGCTCCGTACTCGACGCTGGAAGAATTCGCGCTGCTGGGCAAGCTCGTGCGTGGTCTAGGTTCCGACAACATCGATTTCCGCCTGCGCCAATCCGATTTCACGCTCGACGGAAAAGTCGTTCCGTGGCTGGGCATGCCGATCGAACAGGTGGGCACGCTCAAGGGCGCGTTCCTGATCGGCTCTTTCCTGCGCAAGGATCATCCGCTGCTGGCCGCGCGCCTGCGCGCCGCGGCCAAGCGTGGTGCGCAAGTAAACGTGCTGCACGCGATTGACGAAGATTTGCTGATGCCGGTCGCCAACCGTCTGATCGCTTCGCCGTCGGATTGGGCCGCGCTGCTTGGCGAAGTTGCCGCAGCAATTGCTGACTTGAAGCAAATTGGCCGTCCGGCCGGCTTTGAGGGTGTCTCGCCTTCGGACGCAGCGCGCAAGGTCGCGGATAACCTGCTCTCCGGAGATGAACGTGCGGTTCTGCTCGGCAGTGCGGCAATCAATCATCCGCAGCTGAGGCAACTGCACGTGACCGCACAATGGATCGCAGAACAGCTCGGCGCGCATTTCGGTTACCTGACGGAAGGCGGTAATGCGTTGGGCGGTTATCTGGCCAGCGCGGTCCCGAATGGTGGCGGCAATGCGCGGCAAGTGTTCGAGCAGCCGCGCAAGGCCTATGTGCTGCTGCACGCGGAACCAGAGCTTGATTGCCAAGACCCACAGACGGTAAGGGCTGCGCTCGGCCAGGCCGAGATGGTGGTGGTCATGTCGCCTTACAAACACAGCGCTGAATTTGCCGATGTGATGTTGCCGATCGCTCCGTTCACCGAAACGTCTGGCACCTTTGTCAATTGCGAAGGCCGCGCACAAGGCTTCAACGGCGCTGCGCGTCCGTTGGGCGATACGCGTCCCGCATGGAAGGTCCTGCGCGTGCTCGGCAACCTGCTGGGCCAAGCCGGGTTCGACTACGAGGCATCGGAAGACGTGCGTGCCGAGGTGCTGAGCACCCGCAAGGCCGAGGAAGCGGATCTCTCGGCGCGCTTCAACAATATCGCCAACCTTGCGCCGCAGCCGGCGACGAAACAAGGACAGGAAGGGCTGGAGCGCATCGCGGACGTGCCGATCTATTTCAGCGATGCCATCGTGCGCCGTTCCGCGCCATTGCAGTCCACGACGTTGGCGCAAACACCGAAGGTCTGGCTGCCGGAGAGTCTGGCGCAAGGGATCGGAGTCGGGGAGGGCGATGCAGTGCGTGTGCGCCAGGGCAATGGAGAAGCGATTCTTGCCGCCGCCATCGACCAGGGGCTGCCCGCGAACGTGGTGAAAGTGTCTGCGGCGCACCCGGCGACTGCGTCGCTCGGCGCGATGTTCGGCACGCTCAGCGTGGAGAAGGCATAAATGGACGAAATGCTGTTGACAATCAATACCGCCGGTCAGGAAATGTTCGGCGGAGTGTGGCCGCTGGTCTGGACGCTCACGAAGATCGTCGTGCTGCTGCTGCCGCTGATGGGGGCCGTCGCCTACTTGACGCTGTGGGAGCGCAAGCTGATCGGATGGATGCACGTGCGTCTTGGCCCGAACCGTGTCGGTCCGCTGGGCCTGCTGCAGCCGATCGCTGATGCAGTCAAGCTGCTGATGAAGGAAATCATCGTCCCCATCCGCGCCAACAAGGCATTGTTCGTGGTGGCTCCGATCATGACCATCATGCCTGCGCTTGCAGCCTGGGCCGTCATTCCGTTCGGACCGGAAACGGTGCTTGCCAACGTCAATGCTGGTCTGCTGTTCGTCATGGCGATCACCTCGCTCGAAGTGTACGGCGTGATCGTGGCGGGCTGGGCATCGAACTCCAAGTACGCCTTCCTCGGTGCGATGCGTGCCTCTGCACAGATGGTGTCGTACGAAATCGCGATGGGCTTCTGCCTGGTGATCGTGCTGCTCGTTTCCGGCAGCCTGAACCTGATCGAGATCGTCACCGTCCAGACGCAGGGCTACTTTGCCGACATGGGCCTGAACTTCCTGTCCTGGAACTGGTTGCCGTTGCTGCCAATTTTCGTGATCTACGTGGTTTCGGGCATCGCCGAGACCAACCGCCACCCCTTCGACGTGGTGGAAGGCGAGTCCGAGATCGTTGCCGGGCACATGGTCGAATATTCGGGCATGTCGTTCGCGATGTTCTTCCTCGCGGAGTACGCGAACATGTGGCTGTTCTCGATCCTGGCCGCGCTGCTGTTTCTGGGCGGCTGGTCGGCTCCGGTGGCCTTCCTTGATTTCATCCCCGGTTGGATCTGGCTCGGCCTGAAAACGTTCTTCGTGGTGTCACTTTTCATCTGGGTGCGTGCGTCGTTCCCGCGCTATCGCTACGATCAGATCATGCGTCTTGGCTGGAAGGTGTTCATTCCGATCACCGTGGCCTACCTGATCATCGTGGCGATCTGGATGCAGACTCCCTGGAATATCTGGCCATAATGCGAGAGGCCTGAAGACATGCAAGCAATTCGAGATTTTTTTGGCAGCCTCATGCTGAGCGAGCTCCTCAAGGGGCTTGCCCTGACTGGGCGATACCTCTTCTCCCGCAAGGTGACCTTGCAGTTCCCGGAAGAGAAGACACCGTTGTCGCCACGCTTTCGTGGCCTGCACGCGCTGCGCCGCTATCCGAACGG
>JAEZHR010000395.1 GCA_023416415.1 Pseudomonadota bacterium | reverse complement strand
TTCGGCGCGCGTCGCGTCGAGTGCGTCCTGCTGGACATCCGCCAGCACCAGTTTCATCTTCAGGCGCGCACCGATGCGTGCGAACTCGCGCCCGAAACCGCTTGCACCGCCGGTGATCACCGCCACCCTGTCTTCAAAGCGCTTCATGTCTCCTCCTATGATTTCTTAGATGAGTTTGACCAGCTACTTGCCGAAATTGCGCCCCTTGAGCAGACCGATGAAGGCCTCGGGCGCGTTCTCCAGTCCCTCCGCGACGGATTCGCGGAATTTCAGCTTGCCGCCGGCGACCAGCTGTCCCAACTCGCCCAGACCCTGCGGCCACAGATCCATGTGCTCGGATACGATGAAGCCGCGCATGGACAGCCGCATCGTAAGCATGAAGCGCAGGTTGTTGATGGGGGTGGGCTGGCCATCGTAGCCGGCAATCATGCCGCACAGCGCGATGCGGCCAAAGGGGTTCATGCGCGCCAGGGTCGCATCGAGCACGGCGCCGCCGACGTTCTCGAACAGGGCATCGACGCCGTTGGGCGTGGCGGCCGCGAGATCGGCTTCGAGCTTGCCGGCCTTGTAGTCGACGCAGGCATCGAAGCCGAGTTCATCGACCACGTAGCTGCACTTTTCCTTGCCGCCGGCAATGCCCACCGCACGACAGCCGCGCAGCCTGGCCAGCTGGCCGACCACGCTGCCGACCGCGCCGCTGGCGGCGGACACGACTATCGTGTCGCCCTCCTTCGGCTGCATGATCTGGGTCAGGCCGTACCAGGCCGTCATTCCCGGCATGCCGACCGCGCCAAGGTAGGCGGAAATCGGGATGTGGGTGGTGTCGAGCTTGCGCAGCATGACGCCGTCCGAGACGCCCATCTCCGACCAGCCGAGCATACCCTGCACCTTGTCGCCCGCCTTGAACTTCGGATGCCTCGACTCCACCACTTCGCCGACCGTGCCGCCGACCATCGTCTCGTTCAGCTCCTGCGGTGCGGCATAGCTCTTGGCGGTCGTCATGCGCATGCGCATGTAGGGATCGAGCGAAAGATATTGATTGCGCACCAGCAGTTGTCCATCCTGCAGTTGCGGAACCGGTACTTCTTCCAGCCGGAAGTTGTCCGGCGATACTTCTCCCGCAGGACGGGATGCAAGAACGATGCGCTTGTATGTCTCCATGCTTCAATCCTCCGCTTTGAGTTTGTCCGCCACATCCAGGCGCTTGAGAAACTTGAAGGTTCCCATCGCCTTTGCTACCAGCCGTTCGCCGTTCCACAGCTCGCCCTCGCAAAAGCACATGGTCTTCGAGCGATGAAAGGCTTTTCCGGTTGCAACGAGACGTCCGCCCGCCTTGCCCGCCGGCTGCAAGAAACTGGTCTTCATTTCGACTGTGACAGCGCCGCGCGCATTCGGATCGAGCGAACGACCGGCCAGGGCCATGGCGACATCAAGCATCGTCATCGTGACACCGCCGTGGGCCACCCTCCAGGTATTCATGTGTCGTTGTTTCAGAGCCAGCGCCACCCTGGCTTGGCCGTCGCCCATCTCCAGGAGTTCCATCCCGAGATCCTCGAGAAACGGGATGTCGATCGGAAATTTGCCTGCTGCTTCTGTCATCAGTTCACCGCCGACACACCGCCGTCAACAGCCAGAATCTGACCGGTAATGTGCTTGCCGGCGTCGGACGCGAACAGCAGCGCCGCGCCCTTCAGGTCTTCGTCGTCGCCGATGCGCTGCAGCGGCGCGCGCTTGGCCAGGCGCTCCTGGCCCAGGTGTTCCAGCACGCCCTTGGTCATCCTGGACGGGAAGAAGCCTGGCGCCAGTGCATTGACGGTAATGCCGTGCGGGCCCCATTCGCCGGCGAGCGTGCGGGTGAAATTGACGACCGCGCCCTTGGAGGTGTTGTAGGCAATCGTCTGCATGCCGTCCGGACTGTTGCCGGCAAGGCCGGCAATCGAGGCGACATTGACGATGCGGCCGCGCTTGCGCGGAATCATCGAGGCCTTCGCGACGGCCTGCGAGATCAGGAAGATGCTGCGCACATTCAGATTCATCACCTTGTCCCAGGCTTCCAGCGGATAGTCCTCCGCCGGGGCGCCCCAGGTGGCGCCGGCGTTGTTGATCAGGATGTCGATCTGGCCGAGGCGCTTCATCGCTTCCTCGACCAGCGGAGCGACCGCGTCCTCGCGCGCAAGGTCGGCCGCGATCGCCGAGGCTTCGATGCCGCGTTCCTTCAGGTGCGCCACGGCTTCGTCGAGATCGGCCTGTTTGCGCGAAACGAGCACGAGCCGGGCGCCCTGTTCGCCGAGCGCTTCGGCGATCTGCAGGCCGAGACCGCGTGAGCCGCCGGTGACGAGAGCTGTCTTGCCCGTGAGGTCGAACAATTGCTGGATGGATCGCATGTCTGTCTCCTTGTTTAAGTTTCGTAGTCCATGCATTGGCGCGCTTCGCGCACCGCGGCGAAAAAAGGCTTCATGGCGGCGTGGGCCGGGTGATCCTGATAGGCCTGCAGCGCCGCCTTCGATTCGAACTCCGAGTACAGCACGACGTCATAGGTCGCCTCGAGTCCGGGTTGTGCGATTGCAACTTCCAGCTTCACGATGCCGGGCACGAGCGTGGCGCAGGCATCGAGCAATTCCTTCATCTTGTGCGCATTGGTCGCGCGATCGCCGCCTTCGGCGTGGTCTTTGAGTTTCCAGAAAACGATGTGCTTGAGCATGGGTATGGAAGTAAGGATTTGCACCAGTTCCCTGTCGCTCCCGCGTGAGCGGGGCCGACAGGGCTTGAACTGCTAAAACCATCCATCCTGCATATCCAGCGTCGTCGTGTCCAGACTTTCCAGCAGATCCAGCTGCGGCCCGGTCTTCGGCAGTTCCCAGCGGAAGAAGTAGGAACAGGCCTGCAGCTTGCCGCGATAGAAGTCGGCATCGTGCGCCCCATCCTTGCCGAGCGACTTGAGGCCCTGCTCCAGCCAGATCCAGGCCACCACCATGTGACCGAAAGCCTCAAGGTAGACCGAGGCATTGGCCAGCGTCTTGTTCATGTCACCGGCAGCGTACAAGCGGCGCGTGACTTCGCCGGTACGCCGCAGGCTCGCTTCCAGTGCGTCGGCATAGCCCGACAGCGCGGTTTCCCGCGCGCGCGCGATCGTCCTTTGCATTTCTTCGGCCAGCAGGGCGAAGGCCGCGCCGTCTTTCATCACGACCTTGCGGCCCAGCAGGTCCAGGCCCTGAATGCCATGCGTGCCTTCATGGATCGGGTTCAGGCGGTTGTCGCGGTAGAACTGCTCGACGTTGTATTCGCGCGTGTAGCCGTAACCGCCGTGCACCTGGATGGCAAGCGAATTCGCTTCCAGGCACCATTGCGATGGCCAGGACTTGGCGATCGGAGTCAGGATGTCAAGCAGCAGCGCCGCGCGCTTGCGTTCGCCCTCGTCCGGCGCGGTACGCTCATCGTCGACCAGCCGGGCGCAGTACAGGTTGAGCGCCAGCCCGCCCTCGACATAGGCCTTCTGCGCCAGCAGCATGCGTTTCACGTCGGTGTGCCGGATGATCGGGATCTGGGGCTGGGCCGGGTCCTTGTTCATCGGATGACGCCCCTGCGGGCGTTCACGCGCATATTCGAGCGCATGCAGGTAGCCGGTGTAGCCGAGCATGACCGCGCCCGTGCCCACGCCGATGCGCGCCTCGTTCATCATGTGGAACATGTTGGCAAGTCCCTTGTGCACCTCGCCGACCAGATAGCCGACCGCACCGGCCTTCCCGCCCGGCTTGAACTTGCCTTCGCCGAAATTGAGCAGGCAGTTGGTGGTGCCGCGGTAGCCCATCTTGTGGTTCAGGCCGGCCAGCACGACATCGTTGCGCTCGCCAAGCGTCCCATCCATGTTGACCAGCGTCTTGGGCACGATGAACAGCGAAATTCCTTTCACGCCCGGAATCAGCCTGCCGTCCTCGTCCGGCACCTTGGCCAGCACCAGATGCACGATGTTTTCCGACAATTCGTGTTCGCCAGCGGAGATCCACATCTTGTTGCCCTTGAGCCGATAGCTGCCATCAGGCTGCGGCTCTGCACGGGTGACGATGTCCGACAACGAGGACCCTGCCTGCGGCTCCGACAGGCACATGGTGCCGAAGAAGCGGCCCTCGAGCATGGGCTTGACGAACAGTTCGATCTGCTCCGGGGTACCGCATTTGAGCAGGGTGTTGGCATTCCCGATGGTGAGGAAGGGATAGGACGAGGTGCCGACATTAGCGCCCTTGAAGTATGCGAAGCCCGCCTTCTCGATCAGGCAGGGCAGCTGCATGCCGCCGTATTCGTAGTCCTGCCCTGCGGCCATCAGGCCGGCTTCACTGAAGGCCTTCAGGGCGGTCTTGACCTCGGGAATGATGTGCACCGTCTCGCCGTCGAAGTGCGGCTCGTACTGGTCGCTCTTCTTGTTGTGCGGGGCAAAGAGATCGGTGGCGATACGCTCGCAGGTATCGAGCGCAGCATTGAAGGTTTCGCGCGAGTGGTCGGCGAAACGGGTGCGCTGTGTCAGGGAATCGGCATCCAGCCATTCGTAAAGCAGGAAGTCGAGATCGCGACGGGAGAGAATCTTGGATGGCATGTGGGACTCCGGATGGAATGCAAATGCAGACAGTCGATAGCGCCCTCGGGGACCTGCCCCACCCTCCAGGGAATACGTCCGGAGGATGAGAACGGGACTTCGCAAAGCATTGCCAGGCGCCGCCCGAATCCGGACAGCGCGCAGGCTGCGAATGCGCGGGCCGGAAAGGAGTGCGTCGGTGGCGCGGGCCCGGACGCTTGCACCGCCTTCCCGTTTTCATCCCGCCCCCTTTAATGGGGGAATAAGTCCAGCCAATAAGCGCGGCTTGTCTCGGTCAAACGACTTCGAACAACCCCGCAGCGCCCTGCCCGCCGCCGATGCACATCGTCACCACGACGAACTTCGCTCCCCGGCGCTTGCCCTCGATCAGCGCATGCCCGGTCAGGCGCGCGCCTGAAACACCGTAGGGGTGGCCGACGGCAATCGCGCCGCCGTTGACGTTCAGGCGATCCATCGGAATCCCAAGCTTGTCTGCGCAATACAGCACCTGAACGGCGAAGGCTTCGTTCAGTTCCCACAGGCCGATGTCCTCGACCTTCAGGCCGGCCTTCTTCAGGAGCCTGGGCACCGCGAACACCGGTCCGATGCCCATTTCATCCGGCTCGCAACCGGCCACTGCAAAGCCGCGGAAAATGCCCAGCGGCTGCAGGCCCCGCTGTTCCGCGACCTTGCCGTTCATGACGATGGTGCAAGCGGCACCGTCTGAGAACTGGCTGGCATTGCCGGCAGAAATCACTCCTCCCGGGATGGCGGTGCGAATCTTGGAAACGGCTTCGAGCGTGGTGTCGGAGCGGATGCCTTCATCGGCTGCGATCGTGACTTCCCGCGTCGTCAGCATGCCGGTGGCCTTGTCGGCCACTCCCATGACGGTGGTCATCGGCACGATTTCGTCATTGAACTTGCCGGCTGCCTGCGCGGCGGCAGCGCGCAACTGGCTCTGCACGCCGTACTCGTCCTGGCGTTCCTTGGGAATGTTGTAGCGCTTGGCGACCATTTCGGCGGTCTGCAGCATTGGCCAATAGATTTCCGGCTTGTTCTGCTTGAGCCAGACTTCCGCGATCATGTGGCGGTTTGCTTCATTCTGTACGCAGGAGATCGACTCGACGCCGCCGGCTGCATAGATATCGCCTTCGCCGGCGATGACGCGCTGCGCGGCGGTGGCGATCGTCTGCAGGCCGGAAGAGCAGAAGCGGTTGATGGTCATGCCGCCGGTGGTAACCGGACAGCCGCCGCGCAGGGCGATCTGGCGCGCGATGTTGCTGCCGGTGGCACCTTCGGGCGTCGCACAACCCATGATCACGTCCTCGACTTCGGCTGCATCGATTTTCGCGCGCTCGATGGCGGCCTTGAGCACGTGGCCGCCCAGCGTGGCTCCGTGCGTCATGTTGAAGGCGCCCTTCCAGGATTTCGCAAGGCCAGTACGGGCGGTCGATACGATGACGGCATCGGTCATATCAGTCTCCTTGTTCGCTTTCTTAGTCGTGTTTCGAGGGTTGGGAATCCTTGCCCGGCACGCGATGACGCACCGCGGAAATGACAGAATAGCACAGCTTTAGCACGGTCGTTCGCAAAATATCAAGCGCGCCCTGCAGGGCGTACGAAAGCCGCCTGCGCAAGCTTCACGTAAGCAAGGAGAGGCAAGATGGCGTCGTGTCGGAACCGGCCCGTTTCAGGCGTTTCGGGTTTTCGGTACGGCACCGTCTGATCGTCCCGGGCGCGTCTTCCCGAGACATGCCTGGCTTGTCGGCCCCCGGATTCCGGGGGCCGTTTTTTTTTCGTGCGGCGCTCTTTGGAAAGATGCGGTACCCCGGCTTGCGCCGGGGCGATGATGGATGGGCGGATGCTCAGGGTGTGAGCGTCAGGGTGCCCAGCGCCCCTTGCTCCACCGCCTTGCGCTCGGTGCGCATGGGCAGAAACGCCACCTGCGTCCAGCGTTGCGCGAAGTTGCGGTACAGCGGCGAGAGCGCATTGCCGGATTGTCCCGTGGAATGGATGAAGACCGAGTTCTCGGGATTGGCCAGGTCATAGAGCGCGCGCAGGCTGGCCGCATGACGGTTGGCGTACGGCGCGCCTTCGTCCCTCAGGTTGTGGCGGCCGACGTTGACGGTATGGGTGTCACCCGGGCTCGGCACGCGAATGTCGAAGAACTGCGCCAGCGGCGGCACCTTGGAAAACGGACGGTGTTCGGAATGCGCGTAATGCGCTTCACCCCAGCGCCAGCTCGTCATGCCTGTGCCGTAGCGTTGCTCAAGGTCGGCGAGAGCATCTTCCAGGGCGTCTGCCAGAAGCTCCTCGCAGGCCTGGGCATTGACCGCATCCTTGTGGCTCACATCGGCACACCAGCCCGCCTGTCCGTCACGCCCGGCCAGAACGTTGACCATGGGCTGGTGCACGTTGCGCTGCGCCCAGTAGTCGCGCAACAGCGGCTCGCCCAGTTCATCGACGAAGATGCGAAACGAAGCTGCGCGCATCCAGGCGTTGAAGATCAAGGGTTCGGCGCGATCGACGGCCATCGTGCCGCCCCACTCCTGCAGCATCCGCACGGCAGCCTGCCCGCCGGCGCTGCGTGCCTGGGTCTTGCGCAGCAGCGGCAGCAACTCAACCGCTGCCAGCGACAGATGGTCCTTCTGGATGGCGGCGAAGCTGTCCAGACTGTGTTTGGCGCGCGCATCCAGCAGTTGATCGATGCGCTGCGCGCGGTAAGGCAAGGTCCACTCGCTGGTCAGGAAATGCGGATAGTCGTCCGCCACAATCTTGTGATTGGCCGTCATCACGCGTTGCGAGGCCGGGTTGTATGTCTGCGGAAGTGCCTCGAAGGGAATGAAGCCAACCCAGTCGTAGCGCGCATCCCATCCAGGCGCCGGCGCCAGCCCCTTGAGATCGTTTTCCGCCTTGCGGATGGGCACCCGACCGGGCGCAACGAAGCCGATGTTGCCGTCGATATCCGCATAGACCATGCTCTGCTGCGGCGACGCGAAATCACGGGCGCCGGCGAGAAATTCTTCCCAGTTGCGCGCGCGATTGAGCTTGATGCCCGCCTGCAGCGTCAGGTCGTCGGCACGCAGCGCGGTCCACGCAAAGGCGACCACGTGCCGGCGCGCGTCCAGCCCGGTCTTGTCGACCGGCGCCAGCGCGCCGCTGATGACCGGGCCATGACGCGTCTCGCGCACTGTCAGCGTGATGTCGTCGCCGCCCTTGACCTTGATCGTCTCCTGCCGGGTGGCGAAGTCGGCCCACCCGGCCGACGTGAGGTACTGGTTCGGGTTATCGGGATTGACGCGCTTGATGTACAGGTCCTGCACGTCCGGGGCAGTATTGGTGAAGCCCCAGGCAATACGGTCGTTTCGCCCCAGCACGACGGTGGGCAATCCCGGCAGGGTTGCGCCGATCACGTTCAGGCCGGGGGCCGAGAGATGGGCGAAATACCACAGCGCCGGCGCCGACAGGCCCAGGTGGGGGTCGTTGGCCAGCAGGGGTTTGCCGGTCTCCGTCAATGTGCCGCCCAGCACCCAATTGTTCGAACCCATGCCTTCGACGTAAGACGCTGGCGCCGACTCGACCAGCGCGGCAAGCCTGTCCGGCATGTCCCCGAGCCCCTTGTACAGCGCGGTGTAATCCATCGTTTCCAGCGGTTCGTCACCCGGATACGGCGGCAGGAATTCGTTGATCTGCTCCAACGTCAGCTTCTGCGACAGGCGCATGCGCAGGATTTCCTGGGTCCAGTTGGCTCCCAAGTCCCAGGCCATCATGGTCTGCCAGCCGATCGAATCCACGGGTTGCCAGGGTTCAGGGGCTGGCGCGCCGGTGAGGAGGAACTCGGGCGGCAGCGGCCCATTGCGCGTATCCAGCCACGCATTGACACCATGTGCGTAGGCTTCGAGCGCGCGCCGGGTTTCCGGCGCCAGGTTTTCGAGAATGCGTTCGGCGTTGCGGCGCACGCCCAAGGTGCGCAGGAAGCGATCAGTATCGGCCGCCTTCGGACCGAGGATCTCGGCCATGCGACCGGCCGGGATGCGGCGATTGAGCTCCAGTTGCCACAATCGGTCCTGGGCATGCACGTAGCCGAGCGCGAAAAAGGCATCGTCGGTCGACTGCGCGTAGATATGCGGAATGCCTTCGGCATCGCGCACGATGTCCACCGGCGCCGTGACCCCTGGCGCGCGCAGGCTCCCGTCCACCTGCGGCTGGCTGGCGCTGCGATACCAGAACCCTGCCGCAACAATCAAGGCCAACAGCAGCAGAACGATGCCGCCCGTCAGCTTCAGAAATCGCTTCATGTCTCCTCCTGTTTCTTGGAGGCAATCAGCGTATCACAGAGGTCCGGTGTAAGATGTGCGCCTTCATTTCGCTCTCCGTTCCCCCCCCTAGCATGAACTTTGATGTCGCCATTATCGGCAGCGGTCTTGCCGGTCTTTCCGTTGCACTTCATCTCGCGCAAACGCGCAAGGTCGTGGTGGTTTCCAAGCGCAGCCTGCTCGATGGCGCCAGCAACTGGGCTCAGGGCGGCATCGCTGCTGTACTCGATTCGACCGACAGCCACGCGCAGCATGTCAACGACACCCTGATTGCTGGCGCCGGCCTGTGCGACGAAGGCGCGACGCGCTTCATCGTGGAGCGCAGCCGCGAAGCCATCGAATGGCTGATCGCCGAAGGCGTGCCTTTCACGCGCGACGCAACCGCCGAGCTGGGGTTTCACCTGACCCGCGAAGGCGGCCACAGCCAGCGCCGCATCATCCATGCGGCCGATGCCACGGGACAGGCGGTGCAGCAGACCCTGGTCGAGAAAGCACGCGCGCATCCAAACATCACCATCCTTGAAAATCACTGCGCGATCGACATCATCAAGACTGACAAGATCGACGCCAGCAGCGGTGTGCCGCGCTGCGTCGGCGTCTATGTGCAGGATGTGGAAAGCGGCCGCGTGCATACGATCGCGGCTGGAAACACAGTGCTGTGCACCGGTGGCGCGGGCAAGGTCTATCTGTACACGACCAACCCAGATACCGCGACCGGAGATGGCATCGCGATGGCCTGGCGGGCGGGTTGCCGGATCGCCAACATGGAATTCATTCAGTTCCACCCGACCTGCCTCTACCACCCCTACGCCAAGGAATTCCTGATTACCGAGGCGGTGCGCGGAGAAGGCGGCCTGCTCAAGCTGCCTGCCGCCGCAGGCGCCGCGGCCGGGCACCGCTTCATGCCGGACCACGACGAGCGCGGCGAACTCGCGCCGCGCGACGTGGTGGCACGCGCGATCGACTTCGAAATGAAAAAGCGCGGCCTCGACTACGTCGACCTCGACATCAGTCACCAGCCGCCCGAGTTCCTCAAGGAACATTTCCCCAACATCTACGCGCGCTGCCTGGAACTGGGCATCGACATCACGACGCAGCCGATTCCCGTGGTGCCGGCCGCGCATTACACCTGCGGCGGCGTTGTGACAGACATGTCCGGCCGTACCGACGTGCCCGGCCTGTACGCGGTCGGCGAAACTGCCTATACCGGCCTGCACGGCGCCAATCGCCTGGCCAGCAATTCCCTGCTCGAATGCCTGGTGATTGGCCGCGCCGCCGCGCAGGACATCGAAGCGCAGCCAAGGCGCAAGGCGCTGCCGCTGCCGGCCTGGGATGAAAGCCGCGTCACCGATGCCGACGAGGAAGTCGTGATTTCGCACAACTGGGACGAACTGCGTCGTTTCATGTGGAGCTATGTCGGCATCGTGCGCACGACCAAGCGTCTGGAGCGCGCGCAACACCGCATCCGCCTGTTGCGCGAGGAAATCTACGAGTACTACTCCAATTTCCGCATCACGCGCGACCTGCTGGAGCTGCGCAATCTGGTCGACGTCGCCTCGCTGATCGTGGAAAGCGCCCTGCTGCGCCGCGAGAGCCGTGGCCTGCATTTCAGCCAGGACTTCCCGGAAACCCTGCCCAAGGCCCTACCGACCGTGCTGGCACCGCGCAGCAAGCAGTCCAACGAAAAATAGCGCGGCCCGGGCAGCCCCGGGCAATCGCGGGCTGCCCGGCAAGGCAAGGAGGATGATCCGGCGAAGGGAATCCGCCAGCCCAGGTCCGACTTGACCCAAGTCAATCGCCGGTCCGCACGAGGGGCCATAGAATCGCCGAAAAGCGCCGATTCATGACTGCCCTTCCCTCCCTGCCCCGCGAAGCGGTCTTTACCCTGCACAACGTCAGCAAGACCTATGTCATGGGCGAGGTCGAGGTGCGTGCCCTTCAGGATGTCAACCTGGAGCTGTACCGCGGAGAATTCGTCGTATTGCTGGGCGCCTCCGGCAGCGGCAAGTCCACCTTGCTCAATATTCTCGGCGGTCTGGATACCCCCACGACCGGCAGCGTGGGTTATTGCGGCGAGGACCTGAGCAGCGCCGACGATGCCTTGCTGACCCGCTTCCGGCGCGACCATGTCGGCTTCGTGTTCCAGTTCTACAACCTGATCCCGAGCCTGACAGCGCTCGAGAACGTGCAGCTGGTCACCGAAATCGCGCGCCAGCCCATGGATGCCGGCGACGCCCTGGAGATGGTTGGCTTGAGCGAGCGCAAGAACCATTTCCCGGCCCAGCTCTCGGGTGGCGAGCAACAGCGCGTGGCCATTGCGCGCGCCATCGCCAAGCGTCCGGACCTGCTGCTGTGCGACGAGCCGACCGGGGCACTCGACTTCCGTACCGGCAAGCTGGTGCTGTCAGTGCTCGATCGCGTCAACCAAACATTGGGCACGACGGTGGCTGTCATCACCCACAACGCCGCCATTGCCGGCATGGCCAACCGCGTCATCCATATCAGCAGCGGGCGCATCGTCGACATCACCAGCAACGCCACCCGGCTCACGGTGGAGGACATCTCTTGGTAGCGCCGCTGGATCGCAAGTTGCTGCGCGACCTCTGGCGCCTGCGCGGGCAGGCGCTGGCGATCGCGCTGGTGGCCATGTGCGCGATCGCCACCTTCATTACCATGCGCGGCTCCTACGAAGCGCTGGAAGCCACGCGCGCGGCCTATTACGAGCAATACCGCTTCGCGGATGTGTTCGCGCAACTCAAGCGCGCGCCGCTCTCCCTGCTGACACGCGTGCGCGACATCCCGGGCGTCAATGAAGCACAGGGCCGCGTCGTGTTCCAGGCTTCGCTCGACGTACCCGGCCTGGACGAGCCCGCGACCGGCCGCCTCGTGTCCATTCCCGAGCGCCTGGATGAAGGCCTGAACCGCGTCTTCCTGCGCGCCGGACGCGCGCCGGAGCGTGGCAACCGCAACGAGGTGATCGTCAGCGAAGCTTTTTCCAAGGCCAATGCCCTGCAGCCCGGCGATAGCCTATATGCAGTAATCAACGGACGGCGGGAGCGGCTGTTCATCGTCGGCATCGGCCTCTCGCCCGAATACATCACCGAGATCAGCGGCAGCAGCTTCCCTGACAACAAGCGCTTCGGCGTGCTGTGGATGGAACGCGAAGCGCTGGCCGCCGCGCTCGACATGCGGGAAGCCTTCAACGACCTGGTCGTTTCACTCGCCCCGCATGCCAGCGAAGCAGGCGTGATCGAACAGCTCGACATCCTGCTGGCGCCGTACGGCACGCTGGGCGCCTTCGGCCGTGAAGATCAGGTGTCGCACAGTTTCATCAGCGACGAGATGGCCCAGGCGCGCGTGGCCGCCACCGTTATCCCGGCGATCTTCCTCGGCGTGGTTGCCTTTCTGATCCATAACGTGCTGCTGCGCCTGACCACTTTGCAACGCGCCCAGATCGCGCTGTTGAAGAGCTTCGGTTACAGCAACTTCGCAGTCGGCATGCATTACCTGAAGTTTGCAC
>JAEZHR010000359.1 GCA_023416415.1 Pseudomonadota bacterium | reverse complement strand
TCGAGCGCGACCTGATCCTGTACGAGTCGAACATCATCAACGAGTACATCGACGAGCGTTTCCCGCATCCGCAGCTGATGCCTGCCGATCCAGTGCAGCGCGCACGGGCGCGCCTGTTCCTCTTCAATTTCGAGAAGGAACTGTTCAGCCACGTCTACGTGCTCGAAAACGAAAAGGGCAAGGCCGCCGAGAAGGGTCACGAAAAGGCGCGCGCCGCCATTCGCGACCGTCTTACCCAGCTGGCGCCGATCTTCGTCAAGAACAAGTACATGCTGGGCGAAGAATTCTCGATGCTCGACGTGGCCATCGCTCCGCTGCTGTGGCGCCTTGACCACTATGGCATTGAGCTGTCGAAGAACGCCGCGCCGCTGTTGAAGTACGCCGAGCGTATCTTTAGCCGCCCGGCCTATATCGAAGCGCTGACCCCGTCGGAAAAGGTCATGCGTCGTTGATCCGGAGATGGCGGACCTTCCCGGAGGTCCGCTCTTCGTTGCTTGCAGACACCATGTCGGAAACCTCTACCAAGCCCTACCTGCTGCGCGCCATCTACGAATGGTGTACGGACAACGGTTTCACGCCGTACCTGGCCGTGTTCGTCGACAGCCAGACCAGCGTGCCACGCGAGTTCGTCAAGAACAGCGAGATCGTGCTCAATGTCAGCTTCGAGGCCACGACCCAGCTCGAGATGGGCAACGATTGGGTGACCTTCCAGGCTCGCTTCGGCGGCGTACCGCGCAAGATCGAAGTGCCGGTGGCCAACATCCTCGCCATCTATGCGCGTGAAAACGGCCAAGGCATGGCATTCCCGGTAGACCGCGACGGCTCCGCCACGACTCCGGCCACCCCTGCGCAGGAAACCCCCGCACCCAAGCTCTCCGCGGTAGATGCCGAGACACGAGGCGAAGGGGACGATGGCGACGACGAACCGACACCACCCAACGTCCCGAAAATCGGCGGGAAACCGGCGCTGAAGGTCGTCAAATAAATCAGGTTGGGATACAATCCCACCTCGCACCACCTGCCGGCTTAGCTCATCTGGTAGAGCAGTTGATTTGTAATCATCAGGTGGCGGGTTCGAGTCCTGCAGCCGGCACCAGTAAATCCAAAGGGTTACAGGTTTTCTCCTGTAACCCTTTGTTGTTTCTGTCTGCGGTGTACCCATCATGAGAACCGGATGTTCTGTGTGCCGGTCAATGTCGATCCATCTCGCATCCTGCTTGGTACCTTTCATTGCAACCTCCGATCGTTGCCTCGTGCGTATGTACCGCAGCATGGGCGCAATGATGTGGCTTGTATTGCGCTGACGGAAGGGCCGTAAGGCCCGTACAAGAACGGCGCAAAAACGACTCCCTGTCACAAGTCGGCTTTAACTGGCCCGCACTTGCAGAACGTCGCCGAGCTGATGCCCAGCTCCCGGCATATCTCCGATACCGCCAGCCCGCCTTCCACGCGCTAGAGCATTTCAAGAATCCGGTAGCCGAAAATGTCGGCGTCTTCAATGTGAACTTTCCTTCAATGAGAAAGTGTTATTGATCGCCGCTATTTGTGGGAATTTGCGCATCTCGCCGGCTCTCCACACAGCCGGAGTGGTGGTGCAAAATTAATAATATTTCAATTAAGATAAGTGTTTTCCCGAATTCCGGATCAAGGGACTGCACTTCATGACTCTGAGCGACTTTCGTCAGCCTCTCCTGAACGCAATTCAAGCTGCCAAGGCACTCTACCCCGAAGCACACCTGCACCTGCTCTACGCCCCGGAGTTGGCGGACCCGCTGCAACTGGTCGGTAATGAACGGCGCGAAGTCGGTCTCATCGGAGGGTATCCCCTCCTGCCCCAGGAACCGGAGCAAAGCCGCGCGAGACTAGTCACCCTCGACTGCCACCGCATCGCCAGCTACCTGCTCGAAAGCGATCCCGGTATCGATGATCCCTTGTTCGAGTCCAGCATCACCCAGTCTTACGGAGAAGTGGTTCTCGGTGAACACGTCCAACCCGCAATAACCAATGATGATCCGCACAGTGCCGTGCGCACGGTCTGCGGCTGGATCATCAGTACCAAGGGCGCACCTGCGATGGCTCGCCGTATCTCGCACATGTCCACCATGCTTGATCCGGCGTTACGTCAGCAAACGGTACGCTGGTATCACCCGGCCTGTTTCGACACCCTCTGGCCGGGCCTGTCCGCCGATCAAAAGCGGGGTCTGCTTGGGGAGGCGGTCTGGTTCGCACACGACCTGACAGGACGACTGCGCCGATACGAGGCCAAGGAAGCGGAGTCGGAGAAAGCCAAAGACAACACCGTGCAAATCCGGCGCTTGCAGCCGGTTCAGGCGCAAGCGCTGGAAGACGTCCCCATCGTCGCGGCCTTGGCTCAGAGTTGGAAGGGATTGTGCACCGAACAGGGAAAACCGCTTCCTGACAATGCGGTGGAACAACTGCATCGGCATGTGCAGGTTGCGCGCACCCACCGGCTCGATGCGGATGACCTGGCCATGTATGCCCTCGTCGCGGTACAGCTTCCTTCCGAGGCCATGCATGCACCCGACATGACGCAAGTTCTCGAACAGGTTTCGTCCCGGAGGTCGACTCTGCGTGATGCGCTGCGCACTCTGCCACCTGTCTTCTGGCAGCGATACGCGCCACCTGGCACCACGCCCCACGTACGAACACAAGCCATTCCTGTCTGACAGGCTGACACAGAACATCCTTCCAATGACCGCCGAAGCCATCCTGACCAATGCAGAAAACGCTGTAGCCGGAATACCGCCGGCCAGCTGCGGCCCGCAATGCCAGCCCTGCCGGCGCGTCGATCTTCAGCTGCTGGTCGTCACGCCTTCTGTCGTTCCAAAAGAGCATGAAATGGTGCTCAAGGCGTCGGGCTACAACTGGGCGCCAAGTTTCGATGCCGAATTCGGCAGCATGAAGCGCGAAGCCACTGCACCCGTGGCCCGTCTCGCGCGGGCCGGCTACTTCACGGTGTACTACCCGCACCGCCAGCGCTGGGACATCTGGCAGATCGCGCCGAACGGCTTGACGCGCAAGATTCTTCATCAGGTCAATACCGTCCAGTACAGCAAGATGGCCCCGGCCTTCAACAATGCGGCTGAACCCAAGACCTGTTCGCGGCAAGCGGCCAATCTGCCCGCTTCGCTGATCAGCATCGAAGGTGGGCTGGGCTTCACCGAAGTCTGGCTGGCTTATACTCCACGCCTGTGGGCGCCGGAAGTGCTGCAACGCTTTGCAGACAACCCGGCAGTGGATGTTGCCGGTCCTGATGGCAAACCAGCCGGCAAAAAGAAGCTGCGCGAACTGCTCGGCCGCACCCTCAACCCGAAAGGCATCCTGGAAAGCAGTGTCTTTCCGACTGGCTGCTTGCCGCTCAATGCCGCCGCGCTCCAGCACAACGTGGCGGATTTCGTGAAGGACGCCACGCCCACCTACCGCAAGGCCTTTGACCTGTCGCTGCGCCAACTGGACGAAGCACGCTTCGGCAAGGCCGAAGAACTAGACCAGGCGGTACGCAGCATCGAAAAAGCCAGCAGCCCGCCCGACAATCCAATCCTGTACATCGGCAAGTCGCTGATCGTCATGCTGCCTGACGCAGTCGGCGTCGCCGAACAGCACAACACCATCCGCCTCGCCACGCTCTCTGCACGTCAGGGCTGGATGGCCGGCGGCCCCGATGCCCAAGGCGAGCACAAGGACCCCAACAGGCCTTGGGAACGGCAGTCGCTGCTGATTGCCGGCTATATACGCGACTGGGTGCGCAATGCCGAATACGAAAAGCAAATGCGCATGCTGGACAACGGCGCCTACAACACCACGCAAATCATCAGCGGCCACGAATACCACCGCATCCAGAAACAGGAGAAGGCCACAGGCAAGCCCTATCACCCCGTTGGTACACAGTACGAGAAGCTCCAGGGCGGCGTCGATCGCTACGGCGTGATCTGGCCGGAGAAGGCCATGCAGCAAGGCCTCAAGGACATCGCCACAGCCGGTAGCCAGGGAAGGGTCGAGCGCTACAACAAGCACATCGATTGGGGCCGCGTAGAAGCCGCCAACAAGAAATGGCTTGAACAGGAAAATGAATGGCAAGCCATGCTTCTGGCTCGAGACACCGATTACGTCGGATGGCTCAAGGCCCCTGCGCTCGCCGCCACGCTGCGCTACACGCACATCAGCAACGGCGCGCTGCGCAAGACGCAACTCAAGCGCGAGGAAATTGAAACGCATATGCACGACGCGGCCTTCCTGCTGGAAGACGTCGCCCGTTGCCATGCCGGCGGCCCCTGTTCCGATGCCAGCCTCAAGCATTGGATCGAACTCTTCGAGAAAGACCCCAAGGACAAGACGCACTGGATCGCCGAAGCCTTGATCGGCCAGTACGACTTCTGGAGCCTGATCGGCGGCGAGGACGCCGACCACGGATTGCGGGCAGACCTGTACACCGGCGCCTTGGGCGTACATACCGCCTACCATACCGCCGCACAAGGCGTGCAGTTGCTGCGCCAGGGCGTGGCCCAGCATGCCAGCCTTCTCGCGCAAAGCGCGCATCAAACGCTCGCCAAGATGCAGGAACTCGCCCTGGATGCCGGCAAGGGCGGAGCCTTCGGCCTCAAAAGCAGCCTGGACAAACTGCAACGCAAGCAAGCCATCTGGGTAAAGGCTTCCGCGTTGCACGAATTCCTTGAAACCGGCGTCAAGCAGTTCTACGTCAATGTCGTGTGGGAGGCCAACGCCTTCGTCAATGCCGCCAGCGATGCGGTGAAAACCGGCCCGGCGTTCGAGGTGAAGTTCAACCAGCACAGCGAGCGCCGCAAGCAGAACCGCAGAAGCGCGGCTGCCAGTGCCCGTGCCGAACTGCGCCGCGCGCTGGAGGATGCAAAGCATCCCAGGCACCTGACGGTCCCCCTGCTGATGGACGAGGCCGCCATCGAAGTCGCCGCCAAGCGCGGCCACAAGGTCGGCCCCGGCATGCTGCAAGTGGTCGGCGGCAACCTGCTCGGGCTGCCGCAGATGCCGCTCGCTCTCCCGGAAGGCTTTGCGCGGGATCTGCTCAAGGAGCAGGCGAAAGGACGTGCCGAGACGTTCCGCCAATGGACCGATACCGGCATCCAGAATGCACGCGGCGCACTGCCCGGCGCCATCGGCAATAGCTTCATCTTTTTCCTCCAATGGCACGCCTTCACGTTCGCGCTGGACGAGTTCAACAAGAAGGGCGGATGGGCGCAAGTAGACGCAGCCGCCTCGGCACTGTCCGCGGCGGTTGGCATGGTGGGCGCGGGCCTGGAAGTGGGGGCGATGCTGCTGGCGCCGACGAGCATCAACAAGGCGGGCACCCCTGCGGCGGGGGTGCTGGTGGCGCAGTTGCCGAAGGCGTATCTCAGATTGGGGTTGGGAGCGGGATGGATGGGTGGAATGGGGGCATTTCTTGATGCCGCTGTCGCACTCGCAAAGTGGGGAGGACGCCTAGAACGTGGAGATAAGGATGCAACAGCGTTGTATTTCACGTCATCCATGTTGCATCTCGGCGGCTCAGCAGCTCTATTTTCCGGTGCCTGGCTATCTTATCGCTCGGCCCAATTGACTCAGGCGGGCGTACAAGGCGTAGTTCGCATACTTGGATTCCGTTTCGCCAGCAGTTTCGCTGCAGCTGGGATTGGCATGAGCGCTACCGGCATCGGCATGTTCCTGTGGGTGGCTGGCGTGGGCTTTAGCGTGGTAGCCGCGATGCTGGAAGACGACGAGAACGAAATCTTCCTTGAGCGAAGCTATTTCGGTTATGG
>JAEZHR010000310.1 GCA_023416415.1 Pseudomonadota bacterium | reverse complement strand
CCCCGTCCTCGGCTTCGTCGACGTTGGTGTAGCCCAATTCCTTGAGCAGATTGCGGACAATGCGACGCATGGTCGAAAAATCGTCGACGATCAGAAATTTCGTATTCGGACCTGCCATGGATGCCCCGTTAATTCGTGCCACGTTGTGAAGATAGCTGCCGGCAAGGAACAGCTTCGAACGAGCAAGTATACTGCCTTGCAACGGCATTGTGCAGCAGAGAAACTTTTCTCGCCCTAAACTCGGACCGCCCGGCTGCTGTGGGTTGCCAGATGATTCAGCACCATGCCCGGCAGTGCGGTCAGCGCGCCGACCTCATGCGTCGCACCAACGGCAATCGCCTCGCGCGGCATGCCAAACACCACGCAACTGGCTTCGTCCTGCGCGAAGTTGTAGGCACCGGCCTGGCGCATGGCAAGCATGCCCGCGGCCCCGTCCTTGCCCATGCCGGTCAGGATCACGCCGACTGCGTTCTTGCCCGCGCACTGGGCCGCCGACTCGAACAGAACGTCGACGGACGGCCGATGCCGGTTGACCGGCGGCCCCTGATCGAGCTGGGTCACGTAGTTGGCCCCGCTGCGCACCAGGCGCAGGTGCGAATGCCCGGGAGCGATGAAGGCATGACCCGGCAGGATGCGCTCGCCCCCTTCCGCCTCCCGGACGCTGATCTTGCACAGATTATCCAGACGCTTGGCGAAAGAACGCGTGAAACCTTCCGGCATGTGCTGCGCGATCAGAATGCCGGGGCAATCGGACGGCATCTGCGTCAGGAACTCCTTGATCGCCTCGGTACCGCCGGTCGACGCGCCGATGATGATCAGCTTCTCGCTACTGGTGAGCGGGTTGCGGATCAGCGGCAGGTTCTTTGCCGCGTCCGCCCCCGGCTGTGCCTGCGACACCGTGCGTGCGGTAACGCGCGCGCGCGCGGCGGCACGGATCTTGTCGGCGATCAGCTCGGCATATTCCATCATGCCGCTCTGGATGGACAGCTTGGGCTTGGTCACGAAGTCGACCGCCCCCAGCTCCAGCGCGCGCAGCGTGATTTCCGAACCACGCTCGGTCAGCGAGGACACCATCACTACCGGCATCGGGCGCAATCGCATCAGCTTTTCCAGGAAATCCAGGCCGTCCATGCGCGGCATTTCCACGTCCAGCGTCAGCACGTCCGGATTCGTCCGCTTGATCAGGTCACGCGCCACGATGGGATCGGGTGCCACACCCACCACTTCCATGTCGGGCTGCTTGCTGATGATTGCGTTCATGACACTGCGGATCAGTGCCGAATCGTCGACGATCAGAACCTTGATTTTCATGTTGCCGTATTCCCTGAGCCCGAAACGACCGGGCCTGTTCGTTTCTTGTATTTTCGTATGCCTGTCGCTGCTAGCTGAACAGTTCGATATCGCCAGCCACCGGCACCGTCTGCAGACGCTGCGCGTAATCCTGTTCGCGGTTGACCAGCGTGTTGTTGTTCAGCTGGCGTAGCTTCTTGACCAGCACGCGCCCGGTACGCGGAAAGAAATACACCTTGCGCGGATAGATGCCGTTAAGATCCTCGGCCACGAGGCGGATGTCCTCGTTGCGCAGATAGTTGCGCACGAACTGCGCGTTGCGTTCGCCCACATTCATGGCGATGAAGCCGGGCAGCACATTGCCGCCGCCGAACACTTTCGCCTCCAGGTTCTCGCGTCGCGCCCCGGCCTTGAGCAGATCGTTGATCAGCACTTCCATCGCGTAGGTGCCATAGCGCATGGAAGCCGATACTGGGCTATCGGCGTCGCTGCCGCCGTCAGGCAGCATGAAATGATTCATGCCGCCAATGCCCGTGACCCGGTCCCGAATGCAGGCTGCAACGCAGGACCCGAGCACCGTGACGATCATCATGTCCTTGCAGGTGTAGTAGTACTCGCCCGGCAAAATCTTGGCCGCGTCGCAATCGAAGGTACGGTCGTAGTAGACATTGGTGGCGAACTGTTCCGCGATGCCGCTGCTCATGGCGCCACGCTCCTGACTGCCACAGGCTGCCGGTTGCCGCGCTGCGCGTCCAGTTCGTACACCGTTTTGCCGCGCAGCTTGAAGGCATCGGAGACATACAGAAAGTTCTCGGAATGACCGGCGAAAAGCAATGCATCCGGCTTCATCAGCGGCACAAAGCGCGCGAGGATGCGCGACTGGGTCGGCTTGTCGAAATAGATCATCACGTTGCGGCAGAAGATCGCATCGAACGGCCCCTTCAGCGGCCAGCTGCCCTCCAGCAGATTGAGCTGACTGAAAGTGACCATCTGGCGCAGCTCCGGGCGCACGCGCACCATGCCCTCGTGCACCCCCTTCCCGCGCAGGAAGAAGCGCTTCGTGCGCTCCATCGGAAGTTTCTCGATGCGCTCGACAGGATAGATTCCGGCCGCACCGGTATTGAGCACGTTGGTATCGATGTCCGTTGCAATGACTTGCGACTGCGCTGCAGCCTGCGGACTGAGCGCCTCGCACAGGGTCATTGCGATCGAGTACGGCTCCTCTCCGGTCGAAGCGGCAGCGCACCAGATCGTGACGGGAGCGCCGCTGCGCCGCACGTGCTCGGCCAGGATCGGAAAATGGTGCGCCTCCCGAAAGAACGCGGTCAGATTGGTGGTCAGGGCATTGGTAAAGGCCTCCCACTCGGTGCTGTCCGCCTGCTGCTCCAGCGTATCCAGATAGACCTGGAACGAACGCATGCCGGTAGCCCGCAAGCGCCGCGCCAGGCGGCTGTAGACCATCTCCTGCTTGCTGTCGGCAAGCGCGATGCCGGCGCGCCGGTAGATCAGGGCGCGCACCCGCTCGAAATCGCGCGACGTGAACTCGAACTCCTTGAGGGACTCGGCTGCCCTGGTGCTGCGGCCGGCGGTCGCGCCACCGGTCCGTCGTTCTTCATTGCGTTCGTTATAGATCATGCACGCACCACATCATTGGCCGCGCAATCGCGATACGCTTATTCATCGCAATTGTTCCATCCTCTATCAGAATTCTTCCCAGTCGTCGCCAGCGGGCGCCGCGCGCCGCTCAGACCTGGGCGTTGTGACGCGCACTGCCGGCGCGACCGCCGGCACCACTCTCGGCGCGCGTGCAGCCGCGACCGCCTTGACGGACTCGGGCCGTCCAGGAACGGACGCAAGTGCAGGCACGGCAGATTGCGCGTGCATCAGCTTGAAGGCGTCGACGGCCTGCGACAGTCTGGCTGCCTGATCCTGCATGCTCTGCGCGGCAGCGGAGGCCTGCTCGACCAATGCCGCATTCTGCTGGGTCATCTCGTCCATCTGGGCGATTGCGCGATTGACTTCTTCGATGCCCGAGCGCTGTTCTTCGCTGGCTGCGCTGATCTCGCTCATGATGTCGGCCACGTGCTTGACCGAACTGACGATCTCGTCCATGGTCTTGCCGGCCTCGTCGACCAGTTTTCCGCCGGCGTCAACCTTGTCCACGGAATCGCCGATCAGCGCCTTGATCTCCCTGGCCGCCGCCGCCGAGCGCTGCGCCAGACTGCGCACCTCGCCGGCGACAACCGCAAAGCCGCGCCCTTGCTCGCCGGCTCGCGCCGCTTCCACTGCCGCGTTCAGGGCAAGGATGTTGGTCTGGAACGCGATGCCATCAATGACGCCGATGATGTCCACGATCTTGCGCGAGCTATCCTTGATCGAGCCCATCGTATTGACCACCTGCCCCACCACGTTGCCGCCCCGGATCGCACAATCGGATGCCGACACCACCAGCTGATTGGCCTGGCGCGCATTCTCCGCGTTCTGCCTGACCGTGCTCGTCAGCTCTTCCATCGAGGATGCGGTCTGCTGCAACGAACCGGCCTGAGCCTCGGTGCGCCCTGAAAGGTCGGCATTGCCGGAGGCGATCTCACGCGAGGCCAGCATGATGGTTTCGGTGCCCTGCTTGATCCGCTGATCCGTATTGACCAGATTGGCCTGCATCGCACTGAGCGAACTGACGAGCTGGCCGGCTTCGTCGCGCCCACCCGCCTCGATACTCGTGCGCAGGTCTCCGCTGGCGATCGCGTTGGCGACGACGGCCGCACGCTGCAAGGGCCGGGTGATGGAACGCGTGGTCAGCAGAGCCACTACCGCACCCAGCAGAATGGTCAGCAGGCCAACGGCGAGCATGGCCAGGCGCGTGCCGGAATAGTTCTCATCCGACTGCGCGTAGTTGCTCTTCATGCTGCCCTGCTGATGCTCGGCAAGGGCGATCAGATTAGCGACCCAGGCCTGGTGCAGCGGAGAGAAGTCTGTCTTGAGCAGCGACGCGGCGTCGAAGTAGTTGCCGCCCTTCGCATGGTCCCTGATCTTGTGCGCCAGCGAAAAAACCTGCTCGCGCTGCGCCAGTACCGGCGAAAGCACTGCCTGATCGGCGGCGGTGCTGACGTTTGCCCTGAGCAGCGACTCCGCAGCGGCATAGCTTGCCAGGATCGCATCAAGTCGTCTGGACTCGCGCTCGCCTTCATTGGCATCGGTCGGGGCCGCCATCTGGCGCAACGCCAGGGCCATCGACCAGCCTGCCTCACGCATTTCCAGAGCAGCGGCAAGATTTGCCACGTCGCTGTTGACGATGCGCTGTGTATTGCCGTGCAGCGCGCTCATTCGCCAAAGACCGAAAGCGAGCAGCAGCGTCGCGCACAGCAGGACGAGACCGAAGCCCAATCCCAGGCGCGCTCCGATTCTCATGTTGGACAAACTGACCATGTCGACGCTCCCGAAAAGAGTGAAGGCCAGATGGCGCTCTGCTGCATTCGCACCCTCTGCTGCCGTTGCCGTACCGCTCTGCGTGACGAGTCTATGCAGCCAGCTTTTCGATCAATCCCATTTCGGCGCTCGACATCAGGCGATCGATGTCGACCAGAATCAACATGCGTTCCTCTACCGTGCCCAAACCGATCAGATAGTCGGTGTTCAATGCGGTGCCCATCTCCGGCGCCGGCTTGATCTGCTCCGAAGCAAGCGTGATCACGTCCGAGACGCTGTCAACCACCATGCCCACCACGCGACCGGCAACGTTGAGGATGATGACCACGGTGAACTGGTCATAGGTCGGCGTGCCGAGGTTGAACTTGATGCGCATGTCCACGATCGGGACGATGATGCCGCGCAGGTTGACCACGCCCTTGATGAACTCCGGCGCATTGGCGATGCG
>JAEZHR010000267.1 GCA_023416415.1 Pseudomonadota bacterium | reverse complement strand
GTTCGAACACCTGCATCGCGCGCGTTACCGCTGAGGCGTCGCTGGCATTGCTCATGACGTCGCACATGACTTCGGAAGCGCAGTCATCGAGCTTGTACTCGAGGCAATGCCGCGCCAGATCCATCTTCAGTTCGTTCGACAACCCGACGGTGTCGCGGCAGGCGGTAACCGCCGCTCGCAGCGCCACCGCTGCGAGCTCGCTCTCACCATTGCAGTCGTGCACCAGCGCCGCCGCCACTGCCCGGCAGGCCGGCGCTTTCGCGGAGCCGGCGAACAGGCGCTCCATGTCACGCATCAGGGTCAAAGCTTGCTGAATATCCCCCTTTTTCGCTAGGGCGCGCACCAGACGGACATGATCCTCCGGGTCGCGGAATTCGGAATGACGTGCCTTGAGCACCACTTTCTGATAGGACTGAAGCGCGAGATCGACCTTGCCAATCTGAAACGCGAGATCGCCCAACTTGCGCAGCCGCCGCAGCGCATGCGGGGAAAGCGTGGCCGCGTCCGACAGCACTTGCGTGGCGGTTTCCAGCTTGCCTTCCGCTTCGCGCACCTTGGCCAGCCAGTCGTAGGCATCGAGATACTGCGCGCTCTCCTCGACCAGCGCCTCAAGCAGCCGCTCGGCCTCGCCAAGCTTTTCCTGCATGAACAGCGTCTTTGCAAGGCCGAGCCGAGCCCAGGCCACGGCCTTCGTTTCAATCAGGGCCTGGTATATCCGCTGGGCCTCTTCGGCGTTACCAAGGACCACATTGAGCTCGGCGCGCAGGCGCATGAAATCGGGGACATACCTGCGATGCCGAACTTCGCCGACCTTGCAGATCTCGATCGCCTCGTGCAGATTGCCGTGCTCCATGAGGTGGTAGACAGGCAGAAAAGCGGTGCGCCTTTCCAGCGCGCGCGAGATGCGATCGAGCAGGTTGTCGGCGGTAAATGGCTTGAGGATGTAGTCCGTCGGCGCCAGCTCGGCAGCACTGACGACGCGCTCATAGGCGCGCTCGGCAGTGACAATGATGAAGATGGTCCAGAGGGGAATCAGCTTGTTGTGGCGCAGGTCTTCCAGCAGCTGCTGGCCGTCCTGACCGTCGCCGAGATCGTACTCGCACAGGACAAGATCGTAGGATCGGCTCTTGAGGGGACGAATGGCAGTACCGGCGCTGACCGCGTGATCGATCCGGGTGATCTCGCACAGATTGAGCATGTTGTGCAGGTTGGCCCGCATGCCCGAGTGGGGCTCGATGATCAGTGCGTTGAGGCTGCGAAGCGATGCCATGGAAACGGTCCTGCAACCCGGGCACTGGCCCGGAAAGCTTGCAAAATACCATTGCCAGATGGAAAAGCAACAGTTGCCTACCCCAGCAATTGCTGCAGCTCGGCAATCAGCAGTACGACGGCGAACACAGCCACCGATGAACCAAAGGGCAACAGCAATTCGCGGCCGAACAGCCGCACGCGAGTGTCGCCGGGCAGGCGGCCGACGCCAAGCTTGCGCAGCTCCGGGATCAGCAGCGAGAACACCAGCAGCGCGAGAAAAATCACGAACAGCCACCGAATCATGTCCTGTCCTCCAACACCTATATCAAGCGCCCGATCAGCACCGTCAGCGCGGACAGAAGCAGGGTCGAGGCAAACGGAAGGCTGATTCGTCGCCCGAACAAGGTAAAGCGCAAGTCGCCGGGCAGACGCCCCACGCCCAGTTTTTCCAGCCAAGGCAACATCGCGGTGAAGACGACCAGTGCCAGAAAGATGGTCAATACCCAGCGAAACATATCAATCTTTCTATGTCGGCACTACAGGCGGTAGCTGCGGTCACAGCGCGTCAGATCGGGCGCCAGCTCCGCTCCGCGCCCAACGACCAGCACCTTGAACAATTCGCCCATTTCAGCCGGCGATACCAGCTTCTGCAGGGCGGTGGCTGCCGGCAGGTAGCGCAGCATGTCCGAGGGATCGTTGCGCATCAACAGCTCGCCGATGCCTGCCCGCAGCAGAAACTCCGCCTGGCTCGCATAGCAAAGCGGCTCCAGTCCGGCTTCCAGCGCGGCTGCGGCGATGGCACTGAAATCGACATGGGCCGTTATGTCCTGCAAGCCCGGCAGATAGAAGGGATCGGGGTGGGCATGGTGGCGGTAATGACACATCAGCGTGCCCGCACTGCGTTGCGGATGGTAGTACTCGCGCGCGGGGAAGCCGTAGTCGATGAAGAAGGCGGCGCCCTTCTCCAGCATGGCTCCGATGGCGCGCATGAAGGCACGGGCCTGCGGATGGACTTCCGTCAGGTAACCCAGCGGCAAGCTGTCCGCATCCGGAATCTGGTTCGCCAGCGCCGGATCGGCGGGACGTTCGAGAAACACGAAACCCGTTTCGCCCAGCCCGACGCCCCGCTCGTTCCATCCGTCCTCGCGCCGGACTACGAGCTGGACCGGCATCGCGTCCTGCACCTCGTTGCCAAGAATCACGCCGGAGAAGCGCTCAGGGAGGCGATCCAGCCAGACGACCGAGGGAAAATCGCGCAAGGTTTCCTGCTGGCGCGCCCGCAACTCGCCCGAAAGATCGAGGATGGCGTAGCTGTCGACGTTCACGCCGCGCGCGTTCAGTTCAGTCAGGACGTCACGCGCAAGCTTGCCGCTGCCAGCGCCGAATTCGAGCAGATGCGGTCCTGCCTGTTCGAGTATCGGGGCGATCGCATTGGCCAGTGCGCCGCCAAACAGGGGCGAGATCTCGGGGGCGGTTGTAAAATCTCCGTCCTTGCCGAGCTTGGCCGAGCCGCCGCTGTAATACCCCAGTCGTGGCGCGTACAGCACGCGCTCCATGAAATGCGCGAAGGATATCCAGCCGTCGTGGCTGCGAATGTCGTCGGCGACAAGATCGGAAAGTGCTTGCGATACGCCAAGTGCGTCAGGTGCGGGGACAGGCAGGTGCAGGGACATGGCCGGTATTGTAGTCGCACTCCCAGCACCGAATAGCCAGAACCGCCGGCCGAATCGAACTCCGGGAGGACCATGTCCGACAACCACAGCAGGATTGCCCTAGTCACCGGCGGCGCACGCCGCATCGGGCGCCATATTGCGCTGGCGCTGGCCGGACGCGGCTGGGACGTGGCCATTCACTATCGCCATGCGGCCAAAGAGGCCGAACAGACCGCGAGCGACATCCTTGCACTGGGCCGGCGCGCCTGCTGTCTGCAGGCCGACCTGGCAGACGAAGAGCAGGTTCGCACCCTGATCCCGCGCGCGGCCGAAGCGCTCGGTCCGGTCGGATGCGTGGTCAACAATGCATCGCTGTTCGAACAGGACCATGCGCACGATTTTTCGCAGTCCATGCTGGATCGCCACATGCACGCCAATCTGGCGGCGCCGCTCTTGCTTGCCCAGGCACTGCACGCAGCCACGCCCGAGAACGCGCGTGCGGTGGTTGTCAATCTGCTGGACCAGAAGCTCTTCAACCTGAACCCGGATTACCTGTCCTACACGCTTTCCAAGGCTGCGCTGCAGACAGCCACCACCATGCTGGCGCAGGCGCTCGCACCGAAGCTGCGGGTGGTCGGAGTCGCTCCCGGCATCACGCTGGTTTCCGGCGAGCAGACCGAAGAAGGCTTCGCCAAGGCGCATACGGCCACGCCGCTGGGACGTTCCAGCACCCCCGAAGATGTCGCGGCTGCGGTATGCTTCGTCGCCGACGCGCCGGCGATCACCGGCACCACCCTGCTGGTCGACGGCGGCCAGCACCTGATTCCCCTGCATCGCGACGTGATGTTTCTCGCAAAGTAAATCCACCATGCTTTCCTCCCTGTCCCACCCCAGCCTCGCCGACTGTCGTCGACTGTTTTTGCGCAACTACGAGGTCATGATCAACATCGGCGTCCACGATTTCGAAAAGAAGGGTGCACAGCGGGTGCTGGTCAATGTCGATCTATTCATCCCGCTGGCCGTTTCGACACCGCAAAAGGACCATCTCGAAGAAGTGGTCGACTACGATTTCATGCGCGACACGATTGCGCGCCGCATGGCAGAAGGGCATATCCATCTGCAGGAAACGCTGTGCGACGACGTGGCCCGCGCCATGCTTGCACATCCGAAGGTACGGGCGGTTCGGGTGTCGACGGAAAAGCCGGACGTCTATCCGGATTGCGAAGCCGTGGGCGTGGAAGTCATACACATCAAGGCATAAGACATGGATCCGGCAGTCAGGGAAAAGATCAGCGCCCAGCGCGCAGACAAGATCGCGTTCGAGAACAACAAGCTGCACAAGCGGCTGTGCCGGCTCGTCGGTCAGGCCATCGGCGACTTCAACATGATCGAGGATGGCGACAAGGTCATGGTCTGCCTGTCGGGCGGCAAGGACAGCTACGGCCTGCTCGACATCCTGCTGACCCTGCGCGAGCGCGCGCCCATCCAGTTCGACATCGTGGCGGTCAACCTGGACCAGAAGCAGCCGGGCTTTCCCGCACATGTGCTGCCGGAGTACCTGACGAAGACCGGCGTTCCCTTTCACATCGAGAACCAGGACACCTACAGCATCGTCAAGCGCCTGATCCCCGAAGGCAAGACGACCTGCTCGCTGTGCTCGCGCCTGCGCCGCGGCATTCTCTACCGGGTGGCAGACGAGCTGGGCGCGACCAAGATCGCGCTCGGCCACCATCGCGACGACATTCTGGAAACCTTCTTCCTCAACATGTTCTTCGGCGCCAAGCTCAAGAGCATGCCGCCCAAGCTGCAGTCGGACGACGGCAAGCACATCGTCATCCGTCCGCTGGCCTACGTGAAAGAGGCGGACATGGCGCGCTGGGCGGAGATCAAGCAGTTCCCGATCATTCCGTGCGACTTGTGCGGCAGTCAGGAGAATCTGCAGCGCAAGCAAATCAAGGCGATGCTGCGCGAGTGGGAGAAGAAGTTCCCGGGGCGCGTCGAGAATACCTTCTCGGCATTGTCGACTGTCGTGCCCTCGCACCTGATGGACCGGAATCTGTTTGGCTTCGGCGAACTGAAGGCGACCGGCGTGGCCTCGCCCGATGGCGACATCGCGTTCGATGAAGAACCGTGCGCGCCGCCAACG
>JAEZHR010000232.1 GCA_023416415.1 Pseudomonadota bacterium | reverse complement strand
CACCGGGAAGGTTCTCAAGAACCGTATTCGCGATCAGTTCCGGGAATATCGCCTGCCTACGGCCTGAACGTATTGTTCGCGGTTGGCAAGGCCGACTGCGCGTCTCGCCTGCCTTTCATGGCAAGGGGGAAAAAGATGTTGTCCTTTGCTTGCTCCTGCTGCCGCCGCAAGAAGGCGGCGCATGAGCGCATGCGAACCACGGGCAGAGAGTGTCGTTTTGTCAATTTTTCTTGCGTAGTAGCACTGATTAGTGCTACGTATGCATACGCTTGATTCCGCCGGGCAAGTCTGGCGATACTCGATCGTCTGACGACGCCCAGCACTCGTCAAGAAGTGCATCGTCCACCATGGAGGAGACAACATGTCGCTTTTTCGCCTCGGCCGGGCGCTCGTGCTCGGCGTCATGATTGCCGCACTGACCCCCGCTTTCATTCACGCTCAGGAACCGGCGCCGATTCGCATTGGCGTTTCGGGGCCATTTACCGGTGGATCTGCACCGATGGGCTTGTCGATGCTCAACGGCATCAAGCTCGCAGTCAGCGAAATCAACGGTATCGGCGGCATCAACGGGCGCAGGATCGAGCTGATCGAACGCGATGACCAGGCCAATGACGCGCTGGGCGGCAAGATCGCCGAGGAGCTGACCGGGATGAAGGTGGCAGCGACGATAGGCATCGTCAACACTGGG
Organism: Pseudomonadota bacterium; assembly: GCA_023416415.1. Lineage (GTDB taxonomy): Bacteria > Pseudomonadota > Gammaproteobacteria > Burkholderiales > Burkholderiaceae_D > Noviherbaspirillum. Next base: position 2,292 of record JAEZHR010000232.1, on the reverse strand, counting down.
GTCGGGCTCGCGTCAATCGACGCTTACCAGAAGGCCCGCATTCCGCTGATGATCGCGGTCTCCACCGGCACCTCGCTGACCCGCAAGTTCGCTCCACCGAATGCGTCCGAGAACTACATCTTCCGGGTCGCTCCGACGCTGGATCTCGAAGCGCGCGTCATCGTCGCCGACCTCAAGCGCAAGGGTTTCGACAAGGCCGCGATATTTGCCGATGCCACTGCCTACGGCGAGGCGGGACTGCAGGCGTTCCTGCGTGAAGCCGCAGCTGCCGGCCTTGGCGTGCCGGTACAGGAACGATTCCGAATTGGCGATACCGACATGAGTGCGCAGGTGCGCAATGCGCGTGCCAGTGATGCGCGCGCCCTGGTGGTTTGGGGAATCGGCCCCGAAATGGCGGTGATCGCGCGAAACAAGGACGCATTAGGATGGAAAGTGCCCATGCTCGGCAGCTGGACTCTCTCGATGGGGAATTTCATCGATCCGGCGGGACGTGCAGGCGAGGGGGCGCTCACGCCGCAAACCTTCATCCAGGATGTCGGTTCCAGTGCCAAGAACAGCTTCCTGCTGGCTTATCACCGCGCCTTCGGAACGGTACGCATTGCTTCGCCGATGAGCGCGGCCCAGGGTTACGACGGCATGCATCTGCTGTATCTCGCGCTGCGTCAGGCGAACTCGACGGATGGCACGAAGATCAAGGAGGCGCTGGAGAACCTTCAGCACCGATACCAAGGAGCGATCACCAGCTATTACCGTCCCTTTTCCCGCGAGGATCACGACGCGATCACGCAGAACATGGTACTGATGGGACGGGTGAGTGAAGGACGTGTCGACTATGCCTATGCCGACGATCAGCGACGCGGCGCCCTGTTGCGCATGAAATCGCGCGAGTGAGCTGCTGCCGGGCATTGGCGAATTTCAGTCAGGATGCGGCTTGCGGGCCGCATTCTTTTTTTGTCACAAAAAAATACGCTCGTGCTTTTTTGCGGTATAGTCTGAGTCGTTTCAGCTCCGGTTTTCCCATCCCCCGACACCCCAAAATAAGGAAGAGACATGACTGCAGAATACAAGGTGCACGGCACGGTTGCCGTCATTACGCTGAATAACCCGCCTGTCAACGGCCTGGGCTATGCTACCCGAAGCGCGGCCGTTGAAGGATTGCGGAATGCGATGAACGACGACGCTGTCAAGGCAATCGTCATCACCGGCGCCGGGAAGGCCTTTTCCGGCGGTGCCGACATTCGCGAATTCAATTCGCCGAAGGCCCTGGCCGAGCCGACTTTGTTTACGCTGATCAGCACCGCCGAGAACGCCACCAAGCCAGTCGTTGCAGCCATCCACACGGTGTGCATGGGCGGTGGTCTGGAGCTTGCACTGGGTTGCCACTATCGTGTTGCTGCGGCTGGTGCGCAGGTTGCTCTGCCTGAGGTGAAGATCGGCGTGCTGCCCGGTGCCGGCGGCACGCAGCGCCTGCCGCGTGCCATCGGCCTGGAACTGGCCCTGAACATGATCGTCTCCGGCAATCCCGTGCCGTCCGAGAAGCTCGCCAAATCCGGCCTGTTCGATCGCATGATCGAAGGCGATCTGCTCGAAGGTGCGATTGCCTTCGCCAACGAGATCGCCGACGTGCGTCCGCTGCCCAAAGTGCGTGACCGCAAGGTCGATTATCCGAACCATGAAGCCTTCCTGCAGTTCTCGCGCAACACCGTGAAGGCCATGGCCGGCCCGTTCCCGGCGCCGCTCAAGTGCGTTGACGCCGTAGCCGCTGCGCTGAGCATGAACTTCGACGACGCATTGCGCTACGAGCGTTCACTGTTCATCGAACTGATGCAGACGACTGAATCGAAGGCATTGCGTCATGCCTTCTTCGGCGAACGCGCCGCAAGCAAGATCCCCGACGTGCCGGAGGATACGCCGACCCGTCCGATCAAATCCGCTGCCGTCATTGGCGCGGGCACGATGGGCGGCGGAATCGCGATGAACTTCGCCAATGCAGGCATTCCGGTCAAGATTCTGGAGATGAAGCAGGAAACGCTGGATCGCGGCCTGGCCACGATCCGCAAGAACTACGAAAATTCGATGAAGAAGGGCAAGCTCTCGCCCGAGAAGTTCGAGCAGCGCATGGGACTGATCTCCGGCACGCTCTCCTATGACGACATCGCGCAGGCCGACATCGTGGTTGAAGCCGTGTTCGAGGAAATCGGTGTCAAGGAGCAGGTGTTCAAGAAGCTCGACGAAGTGATGAAGCAGGGCGCGATTCTCGCCTCCAACACGTCCACCCTCGATCTGAACAAG
>JAEZHR010000202.1 GCA_023416415.1 Pseudomonadota bacterium | reverse complement strand
CGGCGCCGCCAACGCTGCGCTCATCCAGCAGCAAGGCAACCGCCATGTCGGCATCGTCACCCAGACGGGCCTGGGCAACGACATTCAGGCAGTGCAGCACGGTGACGCCAATCATTACCAACTCGATCAGTTGGGCAGCGAGCACGAAATCAGGCTGCTGCAGGCCGGACATGGGAACCAGGCGCTGATCAGCCAAAGCGGCCACGCCAACCACGCCACTACGCATCAATTTGGCAATGCGAATCTGGTCGAGATTCAGCAGGGACCGTTCAGTTCGAGGCTGAACGTGCAGCAGCACGGCAGCGGCATCGAAACACGGGTGATCCAGCACTAAAGGGCACTGGATCGCCTTTCATTTCCGCCCTTTTCATCAGGAGAACAGCAATTGAAGACGAAACTCACCGCTCTGGCGCTCGGCATTGGCCTTGCCTATGCATATTCGCCGGTCTTCGCGCAAGCCACCATCAGCTCCATCGGCATCGGCAACAACGCCGCAATCGAGCAGAATGCATCGACCGGCGCCGTCGCCACCATCAACCAGCTCGGCAACAACAACGTGGCCGGCGTTCCGGGAACCAACCTGGGTGATGCGCCCGTCACCACCGGCATCCTTCAGGCCAACAGCACTGCGGTCAGCGCCACCATCGGTCAGGCCGGCGATGCCAACAGCGCCAGTGTCGCCCAGACCAATGCGGCCGACAGCACAGCCTCGACCAGCCAGGCTGGCACCGCCAACCTCGCCTCGACGACCCAGACTGGTAACGTCCTGGATGCGGAAGTGACCCAGAGCGGCACCAGCAATACCGCCACCGTTGCGCAAACCGGCACGACCCAGACGGCCATCGTCAGCACCACGAACTCGACCGCCGGCACCGTAAGCGTGTCCCAGTCCGACAGCAACAACACAGCCACTGTGCTCCAGTCGACCGTGGCCAACCAGTCGGCTACCGTGACCCAGACGGGCGACAGCCAGACCGCCACCGTCGTGCAGAACAACGGCACGCGCGATGGCAGCGCCACCGTCGCACAGGCAGGCAGCAGTCACTCTGCCAACTTGACCCAGAGCGACACCTGGAACGCCACGGCGACCGTCACCCAGCTGGGCACCGCGAACAGCGCCAATGTCGACCAGGGTCCGCTGGCCGACTACAGCACCGCAACCGTGTTCCAGAGCGGTAGCGACCACGCCGCGAGTGTGGTCCAGACTGGCGCCACCCAATCGGGCCCGGGCTCTGTGCAAAAGGGCCAGTATCAGGCCACGATCAACCAGACGGGGGGATTCAGCAACACGGCATCCGTCAACCAGTCCGCCGGCTTCAACGACGTTGCTCTCATCAACCAGATTGGGGGCTACGACAACACCGCCTCGGTGACCCAATCCGGCGACAACAACGTCGGCACGATCACTCAGACCCTCGATTCGCATGACGACAATGCCAGCATCGCTCAGGCCGGTAACGACAACGCCGCAACCGTGCTGCAAACCGACACATGGTTCAGCAATGCCTCGATCCAGCAGAGTGGCAACTTCAATGACGCCACCGTGACCCAGGGCGGTTTGGCCGACAACAGCACGGCGTCGATCGCCCAGACCGGCAACGACAACCAGGCCTCCATCGCTCAGGCCGGTGGATCGGTATCACTGCCCGGTTCGATCGTTCAAGGCCTGTACCAGGCGAGCGTGACCCAGTTCGGCAACAGCAACACCGCCTCGGTCGAGCAGACCAACGGCTATGCCGACGTCGCCAGCGTCTTGCAGATTGGCGCGTTCCAGACCGCCAGCGTGGTTCAAAACAACGGCAACTCGAGTCTCGCCAACATTAATCAGACCGGCACCCTGAATGACGCCACGGTGAATCAAAGCAATGCTGCCAATTCGTCGGCAAGCATTGTCCAGGCCGGAGCCAACAATGAAGGCCTGGTCAACCAAGGCGACGGCAACCTGCTGAATTCTTCGATCGCGCAGGCAGGTACCTGGAACTACGCCGACATCGGCCAGTTCGGCAATGGCAGCACGGCGACCGTGGCACAGGTTGGCACTGGTGCCGGCTTCGCCGAGCGCAACACGGCATGGATCCTGCAGAACGGGAACGGCTTTGGCGCCACCATCACCCAGGCTGGCCATAGCAACCACGCCGCCATCTGGCAGCACTGATCGTCGGCATACGTTGTGATGAAAGGCGGGTGAACAACACTCGCCTTTCTTCCATGCACTTCACCTTCGGGAAGAAAACATGATTGCCGATGCAGACATTCAGGTTTGGCTCTATACGCACTTCAGTTCCAGCCAGGCCGTGATCGTGCCGTACGTGCAAAGCGAATCCGATGCACGGCTTCAGTACCAGATCAATATGGTGCAACGTGCGGGTGGAAGTACTTCTCAGGTCAGCCAGCAGGGAAAGCTTGACCTGTCTGCGGGCCGGGCTGCACAGCTGTCACGTCTGGCCGTGGGTGCCGGGAAGGATGGTCGTTGCGACCTCGAGATCGTTCTGCGCGAGCACGATTCCGAGATTGCACGCTTCCGCTTCGATTGCGAGACCCGCCCCTGATTGCACTGGCTTACTTTCGGGTAAAGTGGGCAACCGCCGTTGCAAGTTAGCGTGTCTGAACCTGCGCGCTCGGTTCATTCGAACGGTATCCGATCCGGAAGCCGCCCCAGTGGCGACCGTTCACGTAAATAGGAACCGACAGATCGTGCATCACTTCCCCGGTATCGCGCTTATAGGTTTGCAGCAGGAAAGGTTTGGTATGGGAGCCACAACGCGATCCGGTGCGATCGTTGAAGATACGTTTGGTGCGGTTGTTGACGAGGTCGGTTTCGTAATCGCCGGTTAGAGGTCTCGAGTACTTCAGATTGTGGGTCGGGAAATAGCCGTTGTTGTCGACGGCACCGGCATAGGCGAGATGCGGCATGCCTTCCAGGATCGGTTCCTGGATCGCGGGCAGGACCCGGTCGGTAAAAGCATCGAATGCCGCCCCGTGCTTGGGCGGATTGGTGTTCGGAATCGGACGATAGCGGCGATCGAACAGATCCGCCTCGCTGATCTGGCCGCTTGCAATCGCTTTCTCGAACAGCTTTCCAACTTCCCTGGCGGCCCGTTCCGCAACCAGCCGGATTTCATCGTGCGAAGTACCCACACCACTGGCACTGGCGACTTCGAACAGCGCTTCCGCGCGTTCAGACAGCACCATCGCCGATTGCGAGGCGACAGGAAGATCGGCCTCCGTGGCCAGCATGCCATCGCGAATGCGTGAAATCCCGGCCGCCATCAGGTTGGTCGTCTTCACATGGTGGCTCGACGCAGCGGCGATCTCTTCGATTTCTTCCTGGGATACGCTCGCGGCGCGCTCTATGCTACCCAGCACGCCGTGGACCTTTTCCACGTTCTGCGCAGCCTCGGTGACTTTCTCATTCAGAGCAGCCATCCCTGCCGTGGCACGTTCAGCCTGCTCACTGATCTCTCGCACCATGGCACCGATGTCGTCGGTTGCCGACTTCGTCCGCTGGGCAAGCTGACGTACTTCCCCCGCAACAACCGCAAACCCGCGCCCGTATTCACCCGCTCGTGCAGCCTCGATGGCTGCATTCAAGGCAAGCAGATTGGTCCGTGCGGCGATTTCATTGATCACCTCGGTGATCACATGTATGCGGCGCGATTTTTCCTGCAGCGCGCTCATCACGCTCGATGCCCGATCCGCGTCCTCGCGCGCCCTGCTGATCTGTTCAAGTCCCTGGTCGACATCCGCCCGCCCGGCTCCACTCTGGTTGCGTACGTCGGCGGCGACCTTGGATGCGCGTTCTGCATTGACGGCTATCTGTTGAGTGGTTGAAGCGGTCTGTTCCGCCGCCGAGACGATTTCCTGAATCGTTTCCAGATCCCGATCGACCTTCTTGCTGATCGAATCAACAAAATAGGATGTCTCCGCCGCACCGATCATCAGGTGATCAATTTCGCTCCCGACCTTCGCGGAAAATGCATTCCCTCCGGCACGTGGCGATCGTCCAAGCGAAATGGCGACCGCCATTCCGGCCCCGCAGGCAAACAAGGCGGTGAGAAATGTTCCGGCTCCGAGGCCGCCTAAGCGATCGAGCGCCTCGAATATGCCGGCGATCAATAACGCACCAAGAACTAGCAGCGACATGCGCAACAGCGGTCTGTCCATCTTGTCGTCTCCTTGTTTCTTATAGGTATGCTTGCTGAAGGGTACTTCATTTCCGTTCTAAAACAACACTTCTTTAACTATTGCGGAATCTGCGACCGTGAGCCGGCAGAATCGCAACGGCAGAGACAAGTACGGGCAATGCGATGCTCCTGATCAGGGCAAGTGGCAACGCGGCGCACACACGACCTCCATTCGCACCGCGAATGGTCGCGGCTGCATGATGGCCGCGAAAAGTTACAGTTCGCTGACAGATGGGCGCAAGAAGGCTACGCTCAGACACCGGTCATGGCTTCGGGCTTCACCCATTGGTCGAAATCTGTATCAGTCACGTAACCGAGCGTCAATGCCGCCTGCTTCAAAGTCCAGCCTTCACGATGTGCCAGCTTGGCGATCTGCGCCGCACGATCGTAGCCGATATGGGGCGCCAGTGCCGTCACGAGCATCAGTGAGCGCTCCATGAGTTCGGCGATGCGCGCTCGATCGGCCTCGATTCCCCGGGCGCAATGGGCATCGAAACTACGCATCCCGTCAGCCAGCAGGCGAACACTTTGCAGGAAATTGTGGGCAATCAGCGGTTTGTATACGTTCAACTCGAAGTTGCCGGAGGCGCCACCGAAGTTGATGACGACGTCGTTGCCGAACACTTGCGCGCACAACATGGACAACGACTCGGCTTGGGTCGGATTGGCCTTTCCGGGCATGATGGAACTGCCGGGCTCATTTTCCGGGATCCTGATCTCGCCGAGTCCGGAACGCGGCCCCGAAGCAAGCCAGCGCACATCGTTTGCGATCTTCGTCAGTGCAACCGCCAGCGTCTTCAATGCGCCGTGGGTGAAGACCAGCGCATCATGCGCTGCCAGCGCCGCAAATTTGTTGGCGGCGCTGACGAAAGGTAGCCCCGTTTCCTCGGCCAGCAAGGCAGCCACCCGATCTCCGAATTCGGGATGCGTGTTCAAACCGGTACCCACGGCCGTTCCGCCGACGGCAAGCTGGTAAAGCGAAGGCAGGGTCAAGCTGATGCCCGCATAGGCATGGTCGAGCTGGTCGACGTATCCGGAGAATTCCTGGCCGAGCGTCAATGGTGTGGCGTCCTGAAGATGGGTCCGCCCGATCTTCACCACGTCGGAAAACGTACGCGCTTTCGCTGCCAGAGTGGCGCGCAAGCCAGCCAATGCTGGAAGCAGAAGCTGGTTCACCGCGCTGGCCGCAGCGACGTGCATCGCCGTCGGGAAAATGTCGTTAGAGGACTGTCCGAGATTGACGTCGTCATTTGCATGTACCAGACGCCCTGTCCCTCGCTTGCCGCCCAGTATTTCCGACGCCCGATTGGCCAGCACCTCATTCATGTTCATGTTGGTCTGTGTGCCGGAGCCGGTCTGCCAGACCGACAGGGGAAATTCCTGCGGCCAACGGCCATCGATGACTTCCTGCGCGGCGACCACGATTGCGTCGCCCTTCTTCGCATCCAGCTTGCCCAGCGCCTGATTGACCTTAGCGCAGGCGCGCTTGACCCGGGCTAGGGCAACGATCAGTTCCGGTGCCATGCGCTCCGTCGAAATCGAGAAGTACTGGATTGAGCGTTGAGTTTGCGCTCCCCACAGATGCTGTGCCGGCACACCGATTTCACCGAAGGTGTCGCGTTCGATTCGGATTTCACTCATTTCTCCGCCTCCTTGAAGTTGCCAATTTGATCAACCTGCGCACACCGACGTTCCCTGCAGTCGGTGGCGAGTTTCGGATGTGGCCTTTTGCCTGCACGTCAGTGCCGCGCAGGATGCCAAGGCGCGCGACCATTCATTACGACCCTTGTCGGGCTGCAGCAAAGCGTCTGCCCCATCGGAAGCGGTATCCGATCGTTCAGGCAATCAAGAAGTTGGGGCCGGTTTTGCGGAACCGGAGGCGCAAATGCCATGACGGCATCTGCCGAGGGGGCGGTCAGCGATTCGCTTCGCCGCGCTCCGGCAAGAGACAGGCATCAATGATCTGGAGGTCGTTGTCTTTCGCGAAGTTGACAACGAAGTGATAGGCCAGCGGTTCGATTTCGCGCAGTTTCTCGTTCACCACGACCGCCTTGATGCCGTTCAGGACCGTTGGTCGCACATAGGGCGAGTAGCCGAGATGGGCATGCCGACCGGTCGTTCCCTCGGGACGGAAATGGGACATCACTCCGCACAGGCGCTCGGCCCAGTCGCTCGGACGGAACTGTCGTCCGTCGCTTGTAATGCCCTGAATGAAGAACTCGCCGGTCTGCTGTTTGTTCGATTCGGCCATGAATACCTGATCGGTGCGAAATGCTTTTCGTCCTTGGAGGCCAGTCCGACGCTCTGCGCCTGGACCATGATGCCCTGTCTGCCGCAGCCAATCGCACAAGCACGGATCATGCCCCCGCCCACCCCGGACGGATGCGGAATGTCGGCAAGACCCGTCCCATTCCGGCCGCTCTGAAGGTGCTACATATTATATCTTATAGAAGAGTTGAAATGAAATATCAAACCACATTGTGAAATTTCCGAGTGCCAGATGGTCCGCCCCCGTTCGGGCAACCATCAGCCCAGCCACGCAGCCAGAGAAACCAGTAACAGCAGCAGCATCCACAGCAGCAACGCACGCCATACCAAACCCACGGTACTTTGCAGGGCACGCGCGGTCGCCTCTTCCCCAGGCGGTGCCTCGATTGGAGCGATCGCTTCAGGCAGCGGTTCGGCGGCCACCAGTCCGACTGCGGATTCGCGCGCATTGCCAAGGCGCAGGCCGAGTGCCCCGCCGCCAGCAGACAGAAGGATGCCGATGGACTCGTCCTTCCAGCGATGCGAAAAATTGCGCCACGCATAAACCGCATCTTCAAAGTTGCCGACGATGGCAAATGCGGTCGCAGTCAGGCGCACCGGAATCCAGTCGAGCCAGTAGAAAGCGCGTTCGGCGAAGCGACCGAAGCTCTCGTTTTTCAGATGCTCCGGTTCGTTCCAGGCACGAGCCAGGTGCTCCGCCACGCGGTACAGCACCGCGCCGGCTGGGCCGAGCGGCATCAGCAGCCAGAAGAACACCCCAAACACGTTGCGATGCGTGGTAATCAGCGCCTTTTCAACGGACACCCGCGCCACCTCGGGCGCACTCAGCATGCTGGTATCTTCGCGCGTCCATTCGGCCAACAGGCGCCGAGCACTCATTTCATCGCCGGCATTGAGCGCGAGCTGGATGGAAGTGAAGTAGTGGCTGTATCGCCTGAATCCGAGAGTCAAGTACACCACCAGCACGTTCAGAACGAACAACAGAAAGGGTGACAGCGCAGTGCATATCCAGTACAGCAAAAGGATCGGCAACAGCAGCGCACCGATCGTCAGCAGCCACGCCAACCGGCCATGATCGGCCTGCCCCGCATTGAACGAGCGCTCCATCTTCACCGAAAACTGGCGTATCGCTGCATAAACAGGATTTTCGGCACGCAGGGGCTTGATCTGCTCAATGAGCAGTGCGCAAAGAATCGAGAGAAACGTCATGGGCGGTCAGTAGACAGGGGAGTCGTAACGATAGCGCACGGACAAGTCCGAATCAAACGCTGCGCACAGACACTCAGGCACGCAGGAAATGGTAGAGGTTACGCAGCATGCCGGCCGTCGCGCCCCAAATGAAGTAACGCTGATAGGGCATGGCATAGAAACTCCGGTGCTGCCCATCCGGCAGATGGATCGTGCGCCGCTGGTGGTGAGCGCCATTCATCAAGAAGGCGAGCGGCACCTCGAAAACCTCGGCCACCTCGAACGGATCGGGACGCGGTTCGAACGGGGACTGGACCAGAGCGACCACCGGCGTGACGCGAAACCCGGTACCAGTAAGGTAGTCCGGCAAGGTGCCAAGCACCTCGACCCGATGCGAGTCCAAGCCGACCTCTTCCTCGGCTTCTCGAAGCGCCGTCGCAATGACACTGACATCATCTGCATCCACACGCCCGCCCGGCAAGCTGACCTGGCCGGCGTGATCATGCAGATGGGCGGTACGTAGCGTCAACAGCAGGGTCGGCCCTGGGTCACGCTGCACGATCGGGATCAGCACCGAGGCAGGGATGGGTTCCCTGCCTTGGCTGCGCAGCAGCGATTCGTCATGGTGTTCGGGCACCCATTCAGGTGGCATGGCGAATCGGCGACGCAACCAGTCGAGACTCAGACGCTCGGAAGGAATGGGGGCTTCGCCGGCGATGCTCTCGACCGGCAGCATTTCAGGATCGAATAACAGCTTGGACAAGGAATTTCCTGCGGAGGGGCGATGCGACGATTCTAGCGTGAATCCCCACCAATCCACGGATACAAAAAAAGGGCACCCGCAGGTGCCCCTCTCGTGTCCACCGGCACCTTTTCGTGCCGTTCGACGTGCTTACTCGGCGCTCTTTGCGGCGCGACGAGTCGGCAGCTTTTCCTTGATGCGGGCGGACTTGCCGGAACGCTCGCGCAGGTAGTACAGCTTGGCGCGACGCACGTCACCGCGACGCTTGACTTCGATCGAGGCGATCAGCGGCGAGTAGAGCTGGAAGGTACGCTCGACACCTTCACCGGACGAGATCTTGCGAACGATGAAGTTCGAGTTCAGTCCGCGGTTGCGACGTGCAATGACAACGCCTTCATAAGCCTGGGCGCGCTTGCGCGTGCCTTCGACCACGTTCACGTTCACCACAACGGTATCGCCGGGGGCGAAGTCGGGGATGTTTTTGCCCAGGCGGGCAATTTCTTCCTGCTCGAGTTGCTGGATCAGATCCATTTTTCACTCCTGTTGCCATCTTGCCGACCCAGAGGAAGCAGCTGTCGCTTCATGCCCGGTAGAGGATGGGGTTGGTACACGCGGGATCGCTCCCGCACGGTTACTGCAAACTGCTCAAAAATCGTTCGTCGGCCTTGCTCAGCAGACCTGCCGCACGCGCCCTGTCGATCAGGTCGGGGCGCTTGCTGCTCGTGGCCAGCAAGGCCTGTTCGCGCCGCCACTTTTCGATCTGCGCATGATTGCCGCCGGTAAGAACAGGCGGCACCAGCATGCCTTCATAAACTTCCGGCCGGGTGTAATGCGGACAATCGAGCAGCCCGTTCACGAAGCTGTCTTCGACAGCCGACACTTCATCGTTCAGTACGCCCGGCAATTGCCGGATGACCGCATCCATCAGCGCCATCGCCGGCAGCTCGCCACCGGAAAGCACGAAATCGCCGAGGCTGACTTCTTCATCCACGCAGCGGTCCAGCAAACGTTGATCGACTGCTTCGTAGCGCCCGCACAGCAGCACCAGCCCAGGCTCTTCCCGCAATTGCATCACGCGCTCATGCGTCAGTGCCCGGCCCTGCGGCGACAGATAAATCACGCGCGGCGCAGGCAATCCTGCTTCGGTCTGGCGCTCCTTTGCTGCACCTATGGCAGATTCCAGCGGCCTGGCCAGCATTACCATGCCGGGGCCGCCGCCATATGGCCGGTCATCGACGGTGCGGTAGTTGTCGCTCGTGAAATCGCGCGGATTCCACAGCCTCAGCCCGCACTTGCCTTTCTCGAACGCGCGCCGGGTGATGCCGGACTGCGTGATCGCCGCAAACATTTCAGGAAAGAGCGTGACGACGTCAAACTGCATCTGCACCCTCTTTCATGCATTGCTAATAATCGAGTCCCCAGTCCACCGTGATCTTCTTTCCCGCCAGATCCACGGTCTTGACGTACTGCTCGACGAAGGGAATCAGCCACTCCCGGGGTTTCAGCCCCGGCTGTGCCGCCTCGGCCTGCACCCGCAGGATCGTGTGAACGCCGTTGTCCATCAGGTCCTGCACCGTGCCAAGCCGCTCGCCGGCGAGATTTCCAACTTCCAGTCCGAACAGGTCGACCCAGTAGAACTCGCCTTCATCCAGCACCGGGAAATGGCTGCGCCGAACCTGAACGCTGGCCCCTTTCAAGGCTTCTGCGGCATCTCGGTCCGCCACGCCCACCAGTTGCGCAACAATGTCGTCGCCATGAACCTTGGACTGCATCACGTCGACGTCACGCAGCTCCGGCCGATCCAGCCACCACGTCTTCGCATGCAACAGGGCATCGGCGTCGGCGGAATAGCGCCGGATGCGCACCCAGCCCTTGATGCCGTAGGCGCCGCTGATATGTCCGACCAAGACCAGGTCGTCAGGGATGCGCATCCCCGAAACGCCGGTCAGGATCAGGCAGCGGCCTTTTCGGCGGCTTGCTTGACCAGACGGGCAACCGTCGGGGACAGCTGCGCGCCTACGCCTTGCCAGTGCGCCAGGCGATCCTGGGCAATGCGCAGGCCATCTTCATTGCTGGTGGCAACCGGATTGTAGAAACCGATGCGCTCAATGAAGCGACCATCGCGGCGGCTGCGCGAATCGGTAGCAACGATGTTGTAGAAGGGGCGCTTCTTGGCGCCGCTGCGGGACAGACGAATAACGACCATGGAGTGTTTCCAAAAAAATTCGTTGGCGGAAAAAGCCGGGAATTATAGCCCGGTTTCCAACATCGGGACAAGTTCCCGGTTGCGGCGCGGCATGCGGATTGCCTCCGTGCACGGTCTGCGGCAAACTGCCGCATTCTTCAAGCCCCTTTCATTCAAGACATGCCGACCAGGCACAAAAACAAGACATTTGCCACGTTTCTCGCCGCATTTTTCGGAGGACTCGGCCTGCACCGTTTCTACCTGCGCGGCGCTCGCGATTTCGCCGGCTGGCTTCACTTCGCCACCGTTCCGATGTGCGCACTCTGGATACTCGCCCGTCCAGAACAGCCCTTCTTTTTTCTGGCTGCTCCGGCCATCCTTTCGGCGCTGGTTGCGATCGTCGAAGCGCTCGTGATCGGGCTTGATTCGGATGAGAAATGGGATGAACGGTACAACCGCGATTCCGGCCGCAAATCACATTCCGGCTGGCCGCTGGCCGTGATACTGGTACTGACCTTCGCCACCGGTGCCGTAGGTGCAATCGCCGTCATCGCCCGCACCTTCGATCTGCTGTACACAGGCGGCGCCTATGGTTGAAGGCAAAACGTGGCAGCGCCGATCAGACGGAGATGTTTGTCGTCTCGATCAGATGGCAGCCATCGATCCTCCAGCTTGAATCCTCGTCACGCTGCATCCAGAAGATCGCGAGCCATACCCTGCTGTGGCTATCGGTGACTCGCACCTTTTGCAGGGTCATGCCTTCCACGACATCGGGCTTTTCGAAAATCACGGCCTTGTTGCGGTAGATGGGCTCATAGCTTTCGCGGATCATCTGCAAAAAATCGTCCGCCGAACCGATGAGCAGACGCTTCTCCTGCGTCGCCAACTCGAATGCACCCTTGGCATCATCAGCGGCGAAGGCATTGAGCTGCGCCCGCACGACGCGATGAATCTCCACCGCGTCCGCCACGCTCAACCCCTCGCTCGCCGACTCAGCCTCCGCAACAACTCGCGGCGCATCCGGCCCATCCTGAGCCAGCACTGGCGCAACCAGAGCGCAGCACAGCGCTATGAGCGGCACAAGCTGTTTCATGATCACCTCTGACCAGAAACCGTTCGCCTTCCCGGACCATCGGACTGCACAGTGAAGGAAGACGTCCTTCGTTCATCGAATACATGGAAGATTGCAATCCCTGGCGCGAGTTCAACGCGCACAAAAAATAAAGGCAGCCACAAGGCTGCCTTCGGGGACCGGAAAACCGAACTCAGAACTGGTCTTCCTCAAGCGAAAGCACGCTCGCGCCACCCTCGACGATGGCCGTGCGCATGGCAGGCGCCTGCGACAACAGGTGATCGGCGAAGAAACGCGCGGTGGCGATCTTAGCGCGCAGGAAGGCCTCATCACCCTCGCCCGCAGCCAGCTTGCGCTCGGCAACCTGCGCCGCGCGCGCCATCTGCCACCCGCCCAGGACGATGCCGGCCAGCTTCAGATAGGGCACGCTGCCGGCGAAGACAACCTTGATATCAGCCTTCAGATTGCCGACAACGAAATCGACCACATCTTCCAGCGCGGCAGCGCCGGCCAGCAGACGCGCGCGGATCACATGAAGATCGGCCGACTGCTCTTCGTCGAGCCGCTCTGCAGTGCGACGAACCTGGGCCAGGATGCCCTTGGCGATCGCACCACCATCGCGAGCGGTCTTTCTCCCCACGAGGTCATTGGCCTGGATCGCGGTCGTGCCTTCATAGATCGTCAGGATGCGCGCATCGCGGTAGTACTGGGCAGCGCCGGTCTCTTCAATGAAGCCCATGCCGCCGTGCACTTGCACGCCGGTGGATGCCACGTCGATCGACATTTCAGTCGACCAGCCCTTCACGATCGGCACCATGTATTCGTAGAACGCTTGGTTGCTCTTGCGCACACCGGCATCCGGATGGTGATGGGCGGCATCGTGAGCGGCAGCCGTCACATAGGCCAACGCACGTGCAGCTTCGGTCTGTGCGCGCATCGACATGAGCATGCGGCGCACATCAGGGTGGTGGATGATGGCCACGGGGCCGGTCGACCCGGCCAGATCGCGCGACTGGATACGTTCCCGCGCGTAGGCGACGGCCTTCTGGCAGGCGCGCTCGGCGATGGCAATGCCCTGCATGCCAACGGCGAAACGGGCCGCGTTCATCATGATGAACATGTATTCGAGACCACGATTCTCTTCACCGACCAGAGTCCCGATCGCGCCACCATGATCACCGAACTGCAGCACGGCGGTCGGCGAGGCCTTTATGCCGAGCTTGTGCTCGATCGACACGCAGTGCACGTCATTGCGCTCGCCCAGCGAGCCATCCGCATTCACCAGGAATTTCGGCACGATGAACAGCGAGATGCCCTTGACCCCTTCCGGCGCGTCCGGTGTGCGCGCCAGCACCAGATGCACGATGTTCTCAGCCATATCGTGCTCACCGAAGGTGATGAAGATCTTGGTGCCGAAGAGCTTGTAGGTGCCATCGCCCTGCGGTACGGCGCGCGTGCGCACCAATGCGAGGTCGGAGCCGGCTTGCGGCTCGGTCAGGTTCATCGTCCCGGTCCACTTGCCGGAGATGAGGTTGGCCAGATAGGTGCTCTTCTGAGTGTCCGTACCGGCCGTCATCAGCGCTTCGATCGCGCCGTCGGTCAGCAGCGGGCACAGCGCAAACGACAGATTGGCCGAGTTCAGCATTTCAATGCAGGGCGTGGCCACCAATTTGGGCAGGCCCTGGCCACCGAATTCAACGGGATGCTGCACACCTTGCCAGCCGGCTTCACCGAAGGCCTTGAAGGCTTCCTTGAATCCTTTGGTAGTCGTCACCTGCCCGTCGTGCCAATAGCTGGGCTCCCGGTCTCCGGGAACATTCAACGGAGCGATCACTTCGCTGCAAAATTTTGCATTCTCTTCGAGGACCGCATCGACGGTTTCCGGGCTCGCGTCTTCGCAACCGGGCAAGGCATTGATTTCGTTCAGGCCGGCCAGCTCGCTGATCACGAACTGCATATCTTTCAAGGGGGCGACGTAACTCATGGTGCGACTCCGATATTGGGTCTGGGTGTGCGGAAGCAAAGGGGAAACATCAGGGAATGACAGTCAGGCGGCGACAACCGCAGACCATGCCTCAAGCATGGATTTCCCTCGCCGGATCCGGGGC
>JAEZHR010000194.1 GCA_023416415.1 Pseudomonadota bacterium | reverse complement strand
TCAGGAGATATTCATGTCGTTTCAATGGACGAAGGTGCCGCTGCTGGCCCTGGTCTGCGGATTGTGCCTGTCGCCGCTGGTCGGCGCAAACGCGCAGCACGCGGCCGAAACCTTCAGTGTCGAACTGCAGCAGAGCGTGCCGGTCCGCTTTCTGGAGGATGTGCAAGTCGAAACGTCGGTCGGCGCGCCGGTTCAGCAGCACGACCCGGGCCCGGCCGCCGCTTCCGTTCTCCCGGATGCCGTCCCACCTGAACCTGCCTCCAGCGATCATCCCGTGCAGCCGGGCGCGCCTCTGGCCAATCTGCCATCTTCCGTGCAGGTGCCCGGCAACAAGCGTATCGCCTTGTTGCTGCCCTTGCGTTCGGCCACGCTGGGTCGTGCCGCCGATGCGGTTCGCGCCGGATTTTTTGCCGCATGGGAGCGCGAGCGCCAAGGCATCGAAGTCACGCTCGTGGACACGGGCGATGCACCGCAGGACGTGGTGGACGGCTATCGCAATGCGGCCGCCGACCACGACATCGTCGTCGGCCCGCTCACGCGCAGCGCTGCCACAGCGCTGGTGCACAGTGGCGAGGTCATGCGGCCGACCGTTGCCCTGACCACGCCCGAGATCGCCGACGATGCCCATGCGCGCGTATCGCCACTGATGCTGTCCATGGGCTTGTCGGTGGAGGACGAGGCACGTCAGGTCGCGGAATGGGCGCGCCGCAGCCGCGCGGCTGCCACCGCTTTCGTGGTGCATACACCGACAGCCTGGCAGCGTCGCGCCGCCCGTGCCTTCGTCGAACACTGGAGGGGCAGCGGCATGCTCGCCACGACGGTCGAACTGGAGCTGATCGACGGTTTCCTGAGTCCCAATTCGCTGGCCACCCTGCGTTCGGGCCTTGCAGAGGCGTCCGATGTTTTCCTTTTTGCCGCGCTTGACGCCGGTCAGGCGCGTCAGCTGCGTGAAAGCGTGGGGCGTCAGTTCCCGCTGTACGGAACCTCGCAGCTGAACGCCGTCGCATTGCCGGATCGTGCAGAAGCAGTCTTGCTGCCCGAGATGGAGGGCGCCTACCTGCTCGACATTCCTTGGCAGTTGCAGGCGGATCATCCTGCCGTGATGGCCTATCCGCGCGCCCCTGCGGCAGCGGACCAGCGTCGCATCGCGGACATCGAGCGCCTGTATGCGCTGGGCATCGACGCCTATCGCGTGGCGCGCCTGCTTGCTGCAGAAAGTACGCAATTCGAGCTTGACGGCGTCACAGGACGCCTGGCAGTGCGTTTCGACCGCTTCGGTCCGCATTTCGAGCGCACGGTACAGCAGGCGGTGTACCGCGCAGGCAGTGTCGTCGCGGTGGATGCCCTGCGCTGATGGGCTGGTCCAGCGCCTTCGCCCGCAGTCCGCGCCAGCGCGCGGGCGCGGCTGCCGAGGCGCGTGCCGAAGACTGGTTGCGACAGCGCGGCTTCGTGCCGGTGGGACGCAACTTCCGCTGCCGCGGCGGCGAAATCGATCTCGTCATGCAGGACGGTGAAACGCTGGTCTTCGTCGAGGTCAGGCAGCGCAAGGATGCGCGCTTCGGCGGCGCGGCCGCCAGCGTGACATCACGCAAGCAACTCCGCATCATGTGTGCGGCCCAGTACTATCTGCAGCGTTACCGTTTTCCCCCGCCGTGCCGCTTCGATGTCGTGGCCTTTGAGGGTGAGCGCATCGAATGGCTGAGGGACGCCTTCCGCATGGCATGAGCCTATAATCGCTCCCCATGAACAAGCAACGCATCGAGGCGCATTTCGCGGAAAGCGCCGAACTCAAGATCAAGGCCGCGCGCGAACTCGCCGGTCCCATCTCTCAAGCCGTGGAACTTATGTTTTCGGCCTTGTCTAATGGCAACAAGATACTTGCATGCGGGAATGGCGGCTCGGCCGCCGACTGCCAGCATTTCGCAGGTGAGCTGATCGGGCGCTTCGAACGCGAACGCCTGCCGCTGCCCGCGCTTGCTTTGTCCACCGACAGCTCGATCCTGACCGCGGTCAGCAATGACTACAGCTTTCGCGAAGTGTTCAGCAAGCAGGTGCAGGCGATCGGCCAGGCGGGGGACGTGCTGCTGGCCATCTCCACATCCGGCAATTCGCAGAACGTGCAGGCTGCGGTGGAGGCCGCACTGGAACGCGACATGAGGGTGGTGGCACTCACAGGCAAGGGGGGCGGTGCGATTGCCCGGCTGCTTACCGATGCGGACGTGCACATCTGCGTGCCGCACGAGCGCACCGCACGCATCCAGGAAGTCCACCTGCTGGCCATTCATTGTTTATGCGACGGCATTGACGTCGCCTTGTTCGGGGAGGAACCAAATGACTGAAAACCGTACCGTATTGCGCACACTGGCGCGGCCGCTTGCCGTCGTGCTGCTGGCCGCCACCACCATGGTCGCTCTGCAGGGGTGTGCCGGCCTTGTCGTCGGCAGTGCCGTGGTCGGCACCATGGCCGCCACCGATCGCCGGACTCTCGGTGCGCAGACCGAGGACAAGAGCATCTTTCTGAAGGGGCAGTCCGCAGCCGAACGCGTAGCCGGCAATGCGGGGCACGTCAACGTGACCAGCTTCAACCGTAAGGTGCTGCTCACCGGCGAAGTGCAGGACGAAGCGATGAAGCAAGCGGTGGAGCGCCAGATCGCGGCTATTGCCGGAGTGGAGGGCGTAGTCAATGAGCTGGAAATCGCCGGCGTGTCCAGCCTGACTTCGCGATCGAATGACACCCTCATTACCGGCAAGGTCAAGGCGGCATTTGTCGATACCAAGGACCTGTACGCGAATTCGATCAAGGTCACGACAGAACGCGGCGTGGTCTACCTGATGGGACTGGTGACGCAGCGTGAAGGCCAGCGCGCCGCCGAGGTCGCCAGCCGCGTGGGCGGGGTGCAGAAGGTGGTCAAGGTGTTCGAGTACATCAGCGAGGAAGACCTGCAACGCATGTCGCGCAATCCGGAGCAGTCCAAGAACTGAGCGCATCACTTGCGGACGAGCAAGAACGCGATGTTATAGTGGGCCGCGCATCGTCCCGGTGACGATGCGCGGCCATTTTCAATTGGGGGAATTCATGACCGGACTCCTGATCCTTGGCGCGCTGGTCCTGCTTGCCGTGTTCTGGGCAGTAGGTGCCTACAACCGTCTGATCAGCCTGCGCAATCAGTTCAAGAACGCCTTTGCGCAGATCGACGTGCAACTCAAGCGCCGCTATGACCTGATTCCTAACCTCGTCGAAACCGCGCGCGCCTACATGAAGCACGAACGCGAGACGCTGGAAGCCGTCATCGCCGCACGCAACCAGGCCATGAGCGCGAATGCGAGCGTCGCGGGCGATCCAACCAACACTGCCGCCGTGCAGTCGATGGCCAGCGCCGAAGGTGCGCTCGGTTCCGTGCTCGGACGACTGTTCGCGCTGTCCGAAGCCTATCCTGACCTGAAGGCCAACGAGAACATGATGCAGCTGACGGAAGAGCTGACCTCGACCGAGAACCGCATCGCCTTCGCGCGCCAGGCCTACAACGACGGCGTCATGCAGTACAACATCGCGCGCGAACAGTTTCCGAGTTCCGTGATCGCAGGCATGTTCGCCTTCAAGCCGGCAGAACAGCTGCAGTCGACCGAGGCGCCCGAAGAGCGCAAACCGGTCAAGGTCGCATTCTGATTTCGCACGCCTGATCTGCCCGTTCTTGCCTTTTCCCCCTCCGGGGCGAAGGGTGGGGCAGGCGGCAATAGTGGCACTTTGGATGCGGGAGAGCGATGGATTTCTTTGGCCAGCAAGACCAGGCGCGACGCCAGACCCGCAAGCTGGTGATCCTGTTCCTGCTCGCCGTGATCGCGATCGTGGTCGCGGTCAACCTCGCGCTCGCGCTGCTTTGGGACTGGACTGTCGGCTACGGGGGCGGCGCCCGCGATTATCCGATCGGTTTCTTCGCCACCAAAACCGCGATCGTGCTGGCCATGATCGCCGGCGGCACCCTGGTTGAACTGTTCAACCTGCGCGAGGGCGGCGACGCGGTCGCGCGCATGGCAGGCGGACGCCTGGTGTCGCCTGCGACCACTGATGCGCGCGAGCGGCGCCTGCTGAACGTGGTCGAGGAAATGGCGCTTGCCTCCGGCGTGGCGTGCCCGCGCGTCTATCTCCTCGATCGCGAGGAGGCAATCAATGCCTTCGCTGCCGGCTACAACCAGGACCAGGCTGTCATCGGCGTCACGCGCGGCACGCTCGAACGCCTGAAGCGCGATGAGCTGCAGGGCGTGGTCGCGCACGAGTTCAGCCATATCCTCAACGGCGACATGCGCCTGAACATTCGCCTGATCGGCCTCTTGTTCGGCATCCAGATGCTGGCCGGCTTCGGTCGGCATTTGATGAATTTCGGCGCGCGAGCTCCGGTCATGCGCAGTCGTGACGATCGCGGCAATCAGGCGCGCCTGATCCTGTTGCTGAGCGGCGCGGTCCTGTTCGTGGTCGGCTACATCGGCGTGTTCTTCGGGCGATTGATCAAATCGGCGGTCTCGCGCCAGCGTGAATTTCTTGCCGATGCCAGCGCGGTGCAGTTCACGCGCAATCCCGATGGCATTGGCGGGGCCCTGCGCAAGATTGGTGGGCTGTCGCGCAGCGTCCATCCCGGTTCGCGCATCGAACATCCGAATGCCGAGCATTTATCCCACCTGTTCCTTGGCGCGCCGCGTCAGGCCATGCTGTCGGGCTGGCTTGCCACCCATCCGCCGATCGAGGAGCGCTTGCGTCGCATCTTTGGGCGGTCGGTGGAGCCGATGGATGCACCGGTGCTGCCCGCCGAAGCGGCGCCTGCGCGCGTGTTGCCCGACATTCCGTACGTGGCCACGGGATTTTCCGGCGGTGCTGCAGTCGCATTGGCTGCCAGCGAGCCCGACCCGCAGATCGAGGACGGATTACCGCACATGGTGGAGGCGGCGGTGCATGATGGTTTCGGCGCCACAGCCCTCGTGTACGCCTTGCTGCTTGATCGAAGCAAGGCCGGGCGGGTGGCCCAGCTGGCCGTCATCGAGCATGCGGCGCCTGCGATGTTGGGCCAGGTCTCACGCCTGGCCGATGCGATCGCCCACTTGCCGCGCAGCGCGCGCCTGCCGCTGCTCGATCGTGCGATGCCGGCGCTTCTGCTGCTAAGCCAGGCACAGCGCGGCGTGCTGCTGTCCACGGCGGATGCACTGATCCATGCAGACGGGCGGCGCACTCTGGCCGAATTCGTGTTCGAAACCGTGCTGACACGCCGCCTCGATCCGCGGGCAGGAAGGTTGGTGCCGGTGCGCTATCACGATTTGCAGGCGCTGCGCGAGGATGCGGCGCTCCTGCTGTCGCTGGTGGCGCATGTCGGTGCGGCGAACGTGGCTGCAGGGTCGGACGAGCTGTTCGCCGCAGGCGTGGCCGCATGCCCGCAATTGCAGGGCGCGCAGATGCGGCCCGTGGCAGAAGTGAATTTCGCCGGCGTGCGCGCGGCATTGGAGCGCGCGCACCAGCTTGCGCCGCTGGCCAAGCCTTTGCTCGTCAAGGCGTTGCTGGCTGCGGGCGGTCAGCGTGCGCCGATGCCGATGGATCTGGCCGACCTGCTGCGGGCTATCTGCGCGGCGATCGAAGCACCGGTGCCCCCGGTTGTGGCGCGGACCTATGCGACGCACCACTGGTAGCCCGCGGCTATAATGAGGGCCTCTTTGCAACCCCGCTCCCGCGTTGTCATGGAAGCCTCCGCATCCCGCAAGCCGTTCTGGATCAAGATTGCCGCCGCCGTGTTCGTTCTGGTGCTGGCTGCGATCGCCTACCTCACGCTGTTCTCGCGCACGCACGCGCCGGAAGTCACCTTCACCAGCATTTCCGGCGAGCAGATCGGGATGGACAGCCTGCGCGGCAAGGTCGTGGTCGTGAACTTCTGGGCAACCAGCTGCACGACCTGCGTGGCGGAGATGCCGGAGCTGGTTCAGACCTACGAGAAGTACAGGGACAAGGGCATGGATCTCGTTGCGGTGGCAATGCAGTACGACCCGCCGAACTACGTGATCAATTTCGCCCAGACGCGCAAGCTGCCGTTCATCGTGGCGCTCGATCACACCGGCCAGGTCGCCACCGCTTTCGGAGACGTGAAGATGACGCCGACGACTTTCCTCATCGGCAAGGATGGACAGATCATCAAGCGCTACCTCGGCGCGCCGGACTTCGGGGCCTTCCACCAGTTGATCGAACGCGAGCTCGCGGCCTGAGCCGGGTCAGCCGCGTCCTTTCTTCCGCAGACACGGGTTCCGGTTTTCCCGGAACCTCACGCGATCAGGCAGCGCCGGCAACTCCGGCCTGATGTGCTTGCAGATCGGCGTGGTACGAGCTGCGCACCATTGCGCCCACGGCGGCGTGCACGAACCCCATCTTGTAGGCTTCGTCCTCGAACATCTTGAAGGTGTCCGGGTGCACGTAGCGGCGTACCGGCAAATGGTCGCCCGACGGCATCAGGTACTGGCCGATGGTCAACATGTCCACGTTGTGCGCGCGCAGGTCGCGCATGACTTCCAGGATTTCCTCGTCGGTCTCGCCCAGGCCGACCATCAGGCCCGACTTGGTCGGGGTCTCGGGATGCATTTCCTTGAAACGCTTGAGCAGATTCAGTGAGTACGTGTAATCGGAACCGGGACGCGCTTCCTTGTACAGGCGCGGCACGGTTTCCAGGTTGTGGTTCATCACGTCCGGCGGCGCGGCCTTCAGGATTTCCAGCGCGCGATCCATGCGGCCGCGGAAGTCGGGAGTGAGGATCTCGATGCGCGTGTCGGGGGACAGCTCGCGTACGCGCCGGATGCAATCGACGAAGTGGCCGGCGCCCCCGTCGCGCAGGTCGTCACGGTCGACCGAGGTGATGACGACGTAGCTGAGCCTGAGCGCGGCGATCGTCCTGGCCAGGTTTTCCGGCTCGTTCGGATCGAGCGGGTCGGGGCGGCCGTGGCCGACATCGCAGAACGGGCAGCGCCGCGTGCACTTGTCGCCCATGATCATGAAAGTCGCCGTGCCCTTGCCGAAACATTCTCCGATGTTCGGGCAGCTCGCTTCTTCGCAGACCGTGACCAGCTTGTTGGCGCGCAGAATGTCCTTGATCTCGTAGAAGCGCGTGGTCGGCGAGGCGGCCTTGACGCGGATCCAGTCCGGCTTGGCCAGTTTCTCGGCGGGGATGATCTTGATCGGGATGCGCGCGGTCTTGCCGGCGCCCTTCTGCTTTTCGCTGGGGTTGTACGAAGTGGAGGCGAGGACTGGCTTGTCGTTGCTCATGGCGGCTCGTGTCGGGCGCGCCGTGCGGTACGTGTGCGGCGCTTCAGGTGGACAGGTGATCGATCAGTTGTCGCGCCAGTGTCTGCTGCACATCTTCCAGTTGCGCGCAAACGCCGGCACTTTGCATGTCGACGGTTGCCATGCCTGCGTAGCCGCAGGGGTTGATCCAGGAAAACGGCCGCAGATCCATTGCGACGTTAAGCGAAACGCCGTGATAGGTGCAGCCGTTGCCGCGTACCTTCAGGCCGAGCGCGGCGATCTTCGCGCCCTGCAGCGGGCCAGCGGTCATGTAGATGCCAGGTGCTCCGCTCTTGCGTTCGCCCGCGAGATTATACGCCTGCAGGGTGTCGATCACCGCCTGCTCGATCCGGTGCACGAAGTCGCGTGCGAACAGGCGCTTGCCGGGACGGCGGCGCAGATCCATGAGCAGGTAGATCACGACTTGGCCCGGGCCGTGGTAGGTCACCTCGCCGCCGCGGTCGGTCTGCACCACCGGAATGCCGTGAGCATCGAGCACGTGGCCGGCATCGGCACCCAGGCCGAGGGTGAATACCGGCGGGTGCTCGACGATCCAGAGTTCATCGGGCGTGTCGGGCGTGCGGCCATCGGTGAAGGCGCGCATCGCATCGAAGGTGACGGTGTACGGCTCCAGGCCGCGGTGGATCAGGATGGGGGTCAAGGCGCAAGCGGGCGGAATGGTCCCGGTTTTGGTGCGAAAAGGCGGATGACATTGTACCGCCGTCCTGCTTTGCGCTGATCCAGGCGCTGATCTCGGGCAATGCTTGCCGATAATCAAAGCGTGTTGCATCATCTGCCTCAGTTTTCCCTGACTGGCGGAAAATCGGCACATGGAAGTCTGCCCGACGCGCATGGCAACGCCAGGGAAGTCGAAGGTGGAACGGATTCACGCATGTGAGTCCGGATGGCAAGCAAGGCATTGGTCTTGCCGCAGGAACGTTGCATGACAGCTTTTTTGCAGTAACCCCCTTGTTCACACTCAGGAGACTTACATGCAGTTCATTGCAAAACTGATCCCGTTGGCCGGCGCAGCAGCACTCCTGGTAGCAGGTTCGGCATCGGCACAGGAAGTCGTGCGCATCGGTCACGTCGGCCCATTGTCGGGGGCGATCGCCCACCTCGGCAAGGACAACGAGAACGGTGCCCGCATGGCGATCGAAGAGCTCAACGCGAAGGGCATCACCATCGGCGGCAAGAAGGTCAAGTTCGAATTGCTGGGCGAAGATGACGCAGCCGATCCCAAGCAGGGCACGGCCGTCGCTCAGAAGCTGGTCGACTCCGGCGTCAAGGGCGTGATCGGCCACCTCAACTCCGGCACCACCATCCCTGCTTCCAAGATTTACCACGATGCCGGGATTCCCCAGATTTCACCGTCCTCGACCAACCCGCGTTATACGAAGCAGGGCTTCCCGGGCGCCTTCCGTGTAGTCGCCAACGACGGCCAGCTCGGCGGCACGCTGGGCCGTTATGCGGCCGACGAACTCAAGGCCAAGCGCGTGGCCATCATTGACGACCGTACCGCCTACGGCCAGGGTGTGGCAATGGAGTTCATGAAGAGTGCCAAGGCCAAGGGCCTGGAGGTGGTCGCGCAACAGTACACCAATGACAAAGCCACCGACTTCAACGCGATCCTGACTGCCATCAAGGGCAGGAATCCGGACGTGATCTTCTTCGGCGGCATGGATGCTGTCGGTGGCCCGATGCTGCGCCAGATGAAGGCGCTGGGGATCAACGCCAAGTTCATGGGCGGCGACGGCGTTTGCACCGGCGCCATGGGCAATCTGGCCGGCGACGCACTCGGCAACGAGAGGGTCTATTGCGCCGAGGCTGGAGGTGTGGATGAGGCCGACAAGCCGGCCATGGACAAGTTCCGGGAGGCGTACAAGAAGCGCTTCGGCATTGACGTGCTGCTTTATGCGCCTTACGTCTATGACGCCACCATGGTGATGGTCGATGCGATGCAGCGCGCCGGTTCGACCGACCCGCAGAAGTATCTGCCGGAGCTGAAGAAGACCAACTACAAGGGCGTGACCGGTCCGATCAAGTTCGATCAGTACGGCGACGTGGAGAACGCGGCGCTGACTCTGTTCACGTACCGCGACGGCCAGCGCGTGCCGCTGGCCGTGGTGCGCTGATTCGCCCCATGCCTTACCGGAACCCCGGCTGCGGCCGGGGTTTTTTCATCCTGTCCGCACCATTCACCACACCGCTGCGCGATTCGATATGCAGCCGGAATTTCCGATGCCCGACATGCACATCGCCCTGATCTACGCCGGCGGCACCATAGGCATGACGCGCAGCGCGCGCGGCTATGTGCCGGACCCTGATTTCCCCGGTCTGCTGCAGCGCCATCTCGCACCGCTGATCGACCAGCTGCCGCGTCACACGCTGCTCCCGTGGCCGCAGCCCATCGACAGCAGCAATGCGCGGCCGGCAGACTGGCTGGCTATCGGGCGCGAGATCGCCGCGCAATATGACGACTACGATGGCTTCGTCGTGCTGCATGGGACCGACACCATGGCCTACACGGCATCGGCGCTGTCCTTCATGCTGCGCGACCTCGGCAAGCCGGTAATCCTGACCGGATCGCAAATTCCGCTTGCGGAGCCGCGCTCGGATGCGCTCGCCAACCTGACCGGCGCGCTGCAATTGGCAACGGCGGGCGAATTGAACGAGGTTGCGCTGTTCTTCAATCAGCGACTGCTGCGCGGCAATCGCAGCACCAAGCTGAGCAATACCGCCTTCGCTGCCTTCGACAGTCCGAATCATCCCGCGCTGGCCGAACTCGGCACTGGCATTCACTGGAACCGGGCATCCCTGTTGCCGCGCGCACGCCAGGCGCGCTTCGAACTGCCCGATGGCGGCACCCGCATCCTTTCCTGGCGCTTCGCGCCGGGACAGCCGCTGGAAGCGCTTGAAGCGCTGCTGGCCTGCCGGCCGGATGCCCTGATACTCGAATGCTACGGTGCGGGCAACATTCCCGATCGCGAGCCTGGACTGGTGGATCTGTTGACCCGGGCCGGTTCCGCTGGCGTCGTGCTGGTGGCGCGCAGCCAATGTGCACACGGCGCCGTGTCACTCGGCACCTATGCATCCGGCAGCAGCCTAGCCGATGCCGGCGTGACCGGTGCCGGGGACATGAGCTTCGAGGCCGTTTATGCCAAGCTGCACCACCTGTTCGGCCTTGGCATGGATGCGGCGGCCGTGGGGCTGCAACTGACGCGCAACCTGGCCGGCGAGTTGACGGAGTAAACAATGCAGTGGATCAGGGACTTTTCGCTGTCGGCGCTGGTGGCCGGCTTCGTGACCGTGCTGGTCGGTTTCACCAGCTCGGCCGTGATCGTGTTCCAGGCGGCCCACGCGCTGGGCGCGACGCCCGAACAGATCGCGTCCTGGATGTGGGCGCTCGGGCTGGGCATGGGCGCGACCTGCATTCTGCTGTCGCTGCGCTACCGCAAGCCGGTCGTGACCGCGTGGTCGACGCCGGGCGCGGCCATGCTGATCACGGCTGCGGCCGGCGTGTCGATGCCGGAGGCGATCGGCGCATTTCTGGTGTCGGCGACGCTGATTGCCATCGCCGGATTCTCGGGCTGGTTTGAGCGCATGATCAACCGCATTCCGGTGTCGATCGCATCCGGCATGCTGGCCGGCGTGCTGCTGCGCTTCGGGCTGGACGTCTTCATGGCGATGCAGACGCAATTCGTGCTGGCTTTCTCGATGTTTGCGGCTTATCTGCTGGCGCGCAGACTGTGGCCGCGCTACGCGGTGGTGGTCACGCTTGCCGTCGGAATCGCGATTGCCGCAGGGCAGGGCGCGTTGCACATGGAGGGCGTGCAGTTCGCGTTGGCGCGGCCCGTGTTCGTCGCGCCGCAATGGTCGCTGGCCGCGGTGGTCGGCATTGCGCTGCCGCTGTTCGTGGTCACGATGGCATCGCAGAATGTGCCGGGTGTTGCGGTCATGCGCGCGTCCGGCTACGACACGCCGGTGTCGCCGGTGATCGGCTGGACCGGACTGGCAAACGTGGTGCTGGCGCCGTTCGGCGGCTTTGCGATGAACCTCGCCGCCATTACCGCCGCCATCTGCATGGGGCGCGAGGCGCACGAAGATCCGGCGCGCCGTTACACCGCCGCGATGGCGGCCGGTGTGTTCTATCTGCTCGTAGGTGTGTTCGGCGCGGCCGTGGGCGCGGTATTTGCCGCCTTCCCGAAGGAGCTGGTTCTGGTGATCGCGGGACTGGCGCTGTTCGGCACCATCGGCAACGGACTGGCTGCCGCGCTGGCGCAGGAGAAAGAGCGCGAGCCGGCGCTGGTAACCTTTCTCGTCACGGCCTCCGGCATGACGCTGTTTGGCATCGGCTCGGCGTTCTGGGGCTTGCTGGCCGGCGTGCTGGCGCTTCTGGTGGCGGGCGTTGCGCGCGGACAGGCAGCACAGCCGTCGAAATAGCAGCGCTCGGAGACGCTCGCCTTCAGACTCCGCAGTGCGGGGCCGGTGCCGTGCGGCGACGGCGGTCTAGCAGGTGTTGCCATGTGCGCAGCGGCCAGGAAAACCGCCTGTCGGGCAAGTTTTCCAGTTCAAGCCCTGTCGCTTGCGCTTCGACCACGACCAGTTGCCGCGGCGGCACGCGCAGCGTTGCGCCCGGATCGAGCCAGTGATCCTGAGGCGCGCCCTCCACGGTCACCCAGGCACGGCCGCGCCGGATACGCAGCAGATGTGCCCGACGGGCGCGCCCGGACAGCACCGCGCCGGGGGCAAGACGGAACCAGTCGTTTGTGAACAGACCTCTCATGGCAATGACTCCTGGAAGCGGGCCCGGAAGCGACTGCCGCCGACGCGCACCGCTGCTCCTCATGTCAGGGCATTCTAGGACTTGTGGCCGACTTGTCGAAACGATATATTTTTGAAACTCTTGTTAGTTCTATTCACATATGACCGACTTGCGGCGCCTGCCCAATCTGGCTGCTCTGCGTGCCTTCGAGGCGGCCGCGCGGCATGGAAACTTCTCGCGTGCAGCTGAGGAAGTGCACGTCACGCACGGTGCAATCAGTTACCAGGTGCGGGCGCTGGAAGCGGATCTCGGCGTGACGCTCTTCGTACGCCGCGGCAAGCGCATTTCCATCACGCCCGAAGGCGCGCAGTTCGCCGAGGTCGTGCGCGAAGCGCTAACCGGGATGGCGCAAGCGGCCGAAGGTTTGCGCAGCGGCGCGCGCCAGCAGCGTTTGACCATTACCGCCCTGCCTTCGCTGGCTTCGCGCTGGCTGGCGCCGCGCCTGGGCCGCTTCATCGACCAGCATCCGGATCTGGAAGTGATGCTGCAGTCGAGCCAGACGCTGACGGATCTCGTGCGCGAGTCGGTCGATGTCGGCTTGCGCTTTGGCCAGGGGCGCTACCCGGGCCTGGTGGTCGAGAAGCTGATGGACGACTATTTCTATCCTGTGGCCAGCCCCGGCTTCAACGGCGGCCGCCTGCCGACTCGACCGCAGCAGCTCAAGCACATGCCGCTGCTGCGCTGCGAGCAGGAACCCTGGGTGCCGTGGTTTCGTGCTGCCGGCGTCGATTTTCCGGAACCGACCGGGGGCATCGTGTTCCAGGATTCCTCGCTGCTGGTGCGCGCGGCCACCGAGGGCAACGGCGTTGCCCTGGCACGCCACAGCCTTGCAGCAGGGGCGGTCGACGCGGGCGAGCTGGTGCGTCTGTTCGATGTCGTCATACCTTGCGAG
>JAEZHR010000158.1 GCA_023416415.1 Pseudomonadota bacterium | reverse complement strand
ATGCAAATGCGTGCACCAGCAGTGCGCGCGCTGCCGCCTCATCCAGGCCGCGTGCGCGCAGATAGAACAGTTGCCCGGCATCGAGCTGGCCGACGGTGGCGCCGTGCGTGCACTTGACGTCGTCGGCATGAATTTCGAGCTCTGGCTTGGTGTCGATCTCGGCCTCGCGCGAAAGCAGCAGATTGTGGTTGGCCTGCGCGGCATCGGTCTTCTGCGCGTCGGGCTGCACAATGACCTTGCCGTTGAACACCGCATGGGCGCTGCCGCTAAGCACGCCGCGATAGTGTTCGCGGCTGGTGCCGTGCGGATAGCGGTGGTCGATGGTGGTGTGGTGATCGACGTGCTGGCTGCCGCTGGCGAGATACAGACCGTCGAGCGTCGCATCGCAGCCCGTGCCTTCGAAGCGCGTGAGAATGTCGTTCCGTGCGAGTGCGCTGCCGAGCGAGACCGAATGCGAGGCCAGACGGCTGTCGCGCTGCTGGAGCGCAATCAGGCTGCCGAAATGAAAGGCTTCGCTGCCTTCGCGTTGCAGCTTGAGGTGCGCGACCTGTGCGCCGACGTCCGCGTAGAGGCGGGTGACGGTATTGGTGACGCCGGGTATCGAATCGGCGCCGATGTAGTGCTCGACCACCGTGGCTTGCGCGCCGGCTTCGGCAACGACGACATTGCGCAGGTAGCTTGCCCGCATGGCATCGGTGGCGACGAACAGCAGATGCACGGGTTGCCTGAGGACCGTGCCGCGCGCCAGATGAAGGAAGGCGCCGTCGCGCATGAAGGCGGTGTTCAGCGCACTGAATGCGTGCTGGATGTCCTGGCCGAGAAGCCAGGGCGCGAGACGGTGCGGCGCACTGTCGAGGGCTTCTCCGATACTGGACAGGTACATGCCGGGCGCTGCGCCCGGCTCGGACAGTTCGGGCGCATAGCGACCGTTGCAGAACACCAGCAGGTGGGCGGCATCGGCGGCGCCGGAGTATGCCTGCACGAGGGCGCGCGCGTCCGGCGTGTGATGCGTCACGGCGGGATCGCTTGCGGCCTCGAAGGCATGGCGCCCAAAGGCGGCGACGCTGGTGTACTTCCAGTCTTCGTCGCGGCGTGTCGGCAGACCGCGCTCGGCGAACGCTGCGAGCGCGCTGCGGCGCGCGCGTGCGAGCCATTCAACCCCGGTGCCCGGCAGGCCGGACGCGACGCGCGCAAAGTCGGCCAGGTAGTGATCGCGTGCAGCGTCGGCCGTCGCGCGTGCCGCCGGGCTGATGGTCTTCATGTCTGGACTCCTGCGGGAGACGCATGCGGCTTAGACCCTGAAGCATCCTGTTCTTCCAGCCAGCCGTAGCCGCGCTCTTCCAGTTCGCGGGCCAGCGCCGGCCCGCCGCTCCTGACGATGCGGCCCCTGGACAGCACATGCACGTAATCCGGCTGCACGTAGTCGAGCATGCGCTGATAGTGGGTGACCATGACAATGGCGCGCTCCGGACTGCGCAATGCATTGATGCCCTTGCTGACCAGCTGGAGCGCATCGATGTCGAGGCCGGAATCGGTTTCGTCGAGCAGGGCCAGCCGGGGTTCGAGCATCGCCATCTGCAGGATCTCGTTGCGCTTCTTCTCGCCCCCGGAAAAGCCTTCGTTCACCGCGCGATAGATCAGTGCCTCCGGCATCTCCATCTCGCGGATCCTTGCCTTGAGCAGCTTGAGAAAGTCCATCGCGTCCAGTTCCGGTTGGCCGCGATGGCGGCGGATGTTGTTCACCGCGGCCTTGAGCAGCTGCACATTGGATACGCCGGGAATTTCAACCGGATACTGGAAGGCGAGGAAAATCCCCATGCGTGCGCGTTCTTCGGGCGTGAACTGCAGCAGATCCAGGCCTTCGTAGGTGATGCTGCCGTCGGTCACGACGTAGCTTTCGCGGCCGGCCAGCACTTGCGCGAGCGTGCTCTTGCCGGAGCCGTTCGGGCCCATGATGGCGTGGACCTCGCCGGCCTTCACGCTGAGGTCGAGGCCGCGCAGGATCGGAGTGTCGTTGACTGAGACGTGGAGATTCCTGATTTCCAGCATGACGGGTTCCTTTTCCAGTCTTTCGTGAACATCGGAAGACATGCGGGCGTTCGAGTTCGTCTCCGCCAGGCTCCCGCCCTGAAGGGAAGGGGAACCCTGTCCGGTGATGTGCGATGCGATTTCGTTCAACTAGCCCACGCTCCCTTCAAGACTCACGTTCATCAATTTCTGTGCCTCCACCGCAAACTCCATCGGCAGTTCCTTGAACACTTCCTTGCAGAATCCATTGACGATCATCGACACCGCGTCCTCGGTCGACAGCCCGCGCTGGCGGCAGAAGAACAGCTGGTCTTCTGCGATGCGCGACGTCGTCGCCTCGTGCTCCACCGAAGCCGTCGGATTGCGCACCTCGATGTAGGGCAGGGTGTGCGCGCCGCACCGGTCGCCCAGCAGCAGCGAGTCGCACTGCGTGTGATTGCGCGCGCCTTCGGCGTTCTTCATGATCTTGACCAGCCCGCGATAGGTGTTCTGCCCGCGCCCTGCCGAGATGCCCTTGGAGACGATGGTGCTGCGCGTATTGCGGCCGAGGTGGATCATCTTGCTGCCGGTGTCGGCCTGCTGGTGGTTCGAGGTCAACGCCACCGAGTAGAACTCGCCGATGGCGTTGTCGC
Source organism: Pseudomonadota bacterium (assembly GCA_023416415.1). Lineage (GTDB taxonomy): Bacteria > Pseudomonadota > Gammaproteobacteria > Burkholderiales > Burkholderiaceae_D > Noviherbaspirillum. Next base: position 6,932 of record JAEZHR010000158.1, on the reverse strand, counting down.
CGCGCAGGATGCAGCTCGGATATTTCCAGGTGATTGCCGATCCGGTTTCGACCTGCGTCCAGGAGATGTGCGCGTTGGTGCCGCGGCAGTCGCCACGCTTGGTGACGAAGTTGTAGATGCCGCCTTTGCCATTCTTGTCGCCTGGATACCAGTTCTGTACCGTCGAGTACTTGATCCTTGCGTTGTCAAGCGCGACCAGTTCCACCACGGCGGCGTGCAGCTGGTTTTCGTCGCGCATCGGTGCGGTGCAGCCTTCGAGATAACTCACGTAGGCATCGCGATCGGCGATGATCAGCGTGCGCTCGAACTGCCCCGAATCCCGGGCGTTGCTGCGGAAATAGGTCGACAGCTCCATCGGACAGCGCACGCCCGGCGGGATGTAGCAGAAGGAGCCGTCCGAGAACACCGCCGAATTGAGCGCGGCGAAAAAGTTGTCGGAGTAGGGCACCACCGAGCCGAGGTATTCCTGCACCAGATCCGGGTGCTCGCGCACGGCTTCCGAGAACGCGCAGAAGATGATGCCGAGCTCGGCCAGTTTATCTTTGTAGGTGGTACCCACCGACACGCTGTCGAATACCGCGTCCACGGCAACGCCAGCCAGGCGCGCGCGCTCGTGCAGCGGTACGCCCAGTTTTTCATAGGTGCGCAGCAACTCCGGATCGACCTCGTCCAGGCTCCTGGGCGCCTCCTTCATCGACTTCGGCGCGGCGTAATAGATGATGTCCTGGTAGTCGATCTTCGGATACTTGGCCTTTTGCCAGTCGGGCTCTTCGAGGGTCAGCCAGTGGCGGAAGGCCTTCAGCCTCCATTCGAGCATGAAGGGAGGCTCGTTCTTGCGCGCCGAGATCATGCGGATGGTCTCTTCTGTCAGTCCGCGCGGCACGGTATCCATTTCGACATCGGTGACGAAGCCGTGGCGGTACTCGCCGCCGATCATCCGTTGCAGGTCTGCAGTTTCACTCATGCGTATTCTCGCTCCGGGTTCGGTTTTGGAAGGGCGATGCATTGCGTTGATTCAGCGAGGCGACGGGAACGGAACTGGGCGCAGGCAAGATCATCTGGTCCAGCGTGATGCCTTGCAGCACGCCGAGCACCACCTGGTTGATGCGCATCCAGTTCGCACGCGCCACGCAGGCCTTCTCTTTCGAGCACAGGCCGGGCGTGACGCTGCATTCGGTCATGCCGATCGGACCATCCATCACGGCAACGATGTCGACCATCGTGATCTCGCTGGCCGGGCGTGCAAGCCGGTAGCCGCCCCTGGCGCCACGAACCGACATCACCAGGCCGCCTTTGGCGAGCACCTTGAGAATCTTGCTCACCGTGGTTACGGGAACGTCAATCGCTGCGGCAATCTCGGCCGCGCTTCGACTGCGTTGCGGCTCGTGCACCAGCGCGGTCATCACGACGGTGCCGTAGTCGGCCATCTTGCTGAGTCTGAGCATGCGGGTCATCCGTGTTTCCGTTTGATATAGGACCAATCCGGTGCTGAATAGTTTCCGGGTCCGGCAACGCCTGAATGGCCGTTTCGTGCGCAGGCAAACGAAACCGCAAGGTGCAGACGGAACCGGAAAGCTTGCCGTGGCGTCAATTGGCAAGGGGCGACTCAACAGGAAGAGAGATGAAGACGATTCCGACAACGACGCTTGCCGTGTTGGCCATGATTGCGCTCGGCGCGGCGGTGCCGGCGCACGCAAGTCCGGAGCTGGCCAGGTCCAAGAACTGTGTCGCCTGCCATGGCGTGGACAAGAAAATGGTCGGCCCCGCGTACAAGGACGTGGCCGACAAGTACCGCAACGACAAGAATACCGAGAACATGCTCGTGCAGAAGGTGATCAAGGGCAGCCGGGGGACCTGGGGATCGATCCCGATGCCGCCGAACGCGCATGTGACCGACGCCGAGGCGCACATGCTGGTGAAATGGATACTGAGCGGGGCCGAATAAGCAACGCGAGCAGCGCGCCCCGCCAGCGCTGCCGGACCCGGCACCTCCGTGCGCCGGTCGTTCATCTCGCCCCGTCGTTCTTGCTTACGTGTTGCGCAGCGGGGCGCGTCGACATTGATATGCGCTGGCGGCACAAGAATGAAATCCGTCTGCCAGTCAGGAAATTCTTGTCTGGCATCAAGGGAGAGACGCGTGGCCGGTCGATAGAATGGCCTGCGCCGGATTGCCGATCCGACGTGCTCCGTCCCTCGACGCGGAACATTCCACAGCTCATTGCCGGTCCGCTCCGGCACCGGGAGTCCTCGCATGCATTCTCTGGAAAATCCGGCCATTGCGCTGGCGCAGCCGCAAGCCATCTCGATCGAAGTCCTGCTCGAAAAGTACGCGAGGGAGGGCGAAACCGGCATTGAACAGGTGCAGGCGCGCATTGCGCGAGCACTGGCCGAGGTCGAGCCCAAGGGCGAACGCAGGAAGCAGGCGGAACGCTTTGTGTGGGCCTTGCAGAACGGCTTCATTCCGGCCGGCCGCGTCGCCAGCGCCGCCGGGACCAGACTGTCCTCCACGCTGATCAATTGCTTCGTGCAGCCGGTGGGCGATTCCATTACCGAAGACGCCGATGGCAAGCCGGGCATCTACCGCGCCCTCGCGCAGGCCGCCGAAACCATGCGGCGCGGCGGCGGCGTCGGCTACAACTTTTCCGCCATCCGCCCGCGCGGCGCGAAGGTGCGCGGCACCGGCAGCAGCGCATCCGGCCCCCTCTCTTACATGCGCGTGTTCGATCGCTCCTGCGAGACGGTCGAATCCGCCGGCGCGCGGCGCGGTGCGCAGATGGCGGTGCTCAACGTCGACCATCCCGACATCTTCGAATTCATCACCGCCAAGCAGGAGCGCGGCCAGCTCAGCAACTTCAACATATCGGTCGGGGTCACCGACGCCTTCATGCAGGCCGTCGAGCACGATGAGGAATTCGAACTCGTTCACGCGGCCGAGCCGACCGAAGCGCTCAAGCGCGAAGGCGCGCACCTGCGCGCGGACGGCAAATGGGTGTATCACGTCGTGCGCGGGCGGGCGGTGTGGGATCTCATCATGCGCAGCACCTACGACGCTGCCGAGCCGGGCGTGCTCTATCTCGATCGCATCAACCGCGAGAACAACCTTGCCTATTGCGAACGGATCGAGGCAACCAATCCCTGCGGCGAACAGCCGTTGCCGGATTACGGGTGCTGCTGCCTCGGCAGCCTGAACCTGGCCGCCTGCGTGCGCGCCCCGTTCACTGCCGATGCGCATTTCGACTTTCAGCAGTTCGAAGCCGTGGTCGCGATCGCCGTGCGCATGCTCGACAACGTGCTCACCGCAACCCGCTGGCCGCTGCCCGAACAGCAGGCCGAAGCAGAGGCCAAACGCCGCCTTGGCCTGGGCTTCACCGGTCTGGGCGATGCCTTGATCATGCTCGGCCTGCGCTACGACACCGAGGAAGGCCGGGTGATGGCCGCGCGCATGGCGTGCAGCCTGCGCGATGCGGCCTATGCGGCGTCGGTGGAGCTGGCGCAGGAACGCGGCGCCTTCCCGCTGTTCGATGGCGAGCGCTATGTCGCATCGGGGTTCGCACAGCGCTTGCCGCAGGCGCTGCGCGAGGCGATTTGCCGGCACGGCATCCGCAATTCGCACCTGACCTCGATTGCGCCTACCGGCACGATCTCGCTGGCCTTTGCCGACAACGCCTCCAACGGCATCGAGCCGGCCTTTTCCTGGCACTACACGCGTACCAAGCGTATGCCGGACGGCAGCAGGAAGGACTACACGGTCGAGGATCATGCGTGGCGCGTCTACCGCACGCTCGGACACGATGCCGCGCAGCTGCCGCAGGCCTTCGTCAGCGCGCTCGAAATCTCCGCGCAGGATCACATGCTGATGGTGGCGGCGGTGGCGCCATACATCGATGCGGCCATCTCCAAGACCGTCAACGTCGCGGAAGACTATCCGTACGAAGAGTTCAAGGACCTCTACTTCGAAGCCTGGCGGCGCGGCCTGAAGGGCATCACCACTTATCGACCCAATGCCGTGCTCGGCGCGGTGCTCAGCACGAGCAACACGACATCCGCCGGCAATCCGGAGCCGATGAAGCTGTCCGAGCAGGACGAACGCATGGTGCTCAAGGAGATGGCGGCGCCACCCGTGCTCGCCTCGCTGCGCTGGCCATCTCGGCCTGCCTTGCCGGCCGGAGCGGGCGCCTGGGTCAGTGAAATGATCGCGACCCCGCAGGGCGAATTCGCCGTCGCGGTTTCGGAGCAGGCAGGCGTGCCTTTCGAGGTCTGGGTTTTGGGTGGACAGGCGCCGCGCGGCCTCGACGCGATCGCCAAGACCCTGTCCACGGACATGCGCGCCAACGACCGCGGCTGGATGCGCAAGCGCCTGTCGCTGCTCTCCAGTGCCTATGGCGATCCCTTTCAGATGCCGATGCCGCCGGACGGTCGCTGGGTCGATGTGCCAAGCGCGACGGCGGCCTTCGCGCGCCTGCTCGAATGGCGCTACAACGCGCTGGGCGCGCTCGACCGTCAGGAAAGCGATGCCTCGCCGGTGCTGGATGCCCTGTTCGCGCCGCATGAACCCAAGACCGGCACCGACGGCACGCTGGCATGGGTAGCGGATGTGCTGAATCCCGCCACCGGCGACGACTTCGTGCTCATGCTCAAGGAACTGCAGATGCCGGATGGCACGCGCCGTCCCTACAGCATGTGGCTCACCGGCGGTCATCCCCACACGCTGGACGGCCTGTGCAAGCTGCTCAGCCACGACATGCGCGTGGTCGACCCGGCGTGGATCGGCATGAAGCTGCGCAAGCTGCTCAACTATGCTGAACCGCGCGGCGACTTTCTCGCCCGCGTGCCGGGCGGTGACAAGCAGGCCAGTTATCCGTCCACGGTTGCCTACATCGCGCAGCTGGTCATTCACCGCTATGCGATGCTCGGCCTGCTCACGGAAGAGGGCGTGCCGGTCAAGGCCATGGGCGTGGTCACCGGCGAACCCAGTGACTTCAGCCGCGCGGCCCCGCCCATGGCCGGCAAGCGCTGCAAGGAATGCGGCAATGCCTCGGTGATTCGCAAGGATGGCTGCGAGTTCTGCACGAGTTGCGGCGCGCTCGGAGCCTGCGGCTGAGGCAGACAGCGCGGCCGGCGAGGCCGCTGAACGCTGTCTGGTGCATGACGGCGATGTCATGCGCGGGGGACACAGCAACCGGCCGGATGAACGCGTGGCGAATCGCCGGGTCATGTTGACAGAGCACGCCGTTCTTGCGCGTGCAATGCGATCCCCTGCAAGTCCAGGGATCGATTCATGACCCTGGAGTAACGATCATGCCTGCCACGATCATCGATTCAGTCATCTTCGGCAATATTTTCAGCACTGCCGCCATGCGTCAGGTGTTTTCCGATGAAAACCGTACGCAAAAGTATCTGGATATCGAAGCGGCTCTGGCTCGTGTCCAGGCGGGTCTCGGCCTGATTCCTGAAGAGGCAGCCAAGGAAATTGAAAGGAACTGCACGGTCGACAAGATCGACATGGAAAAATTGCGCCGTCAGACCGAGCGGATCGGCTATCCCGTTCTCGGAGTCGTTGAGCAACTGGTCGAACTATGCGAAAACGGACTCGGCCAATGGTGTCATTGGGGTGCCACCACGCAGGACATTACCGATACCGCAACCGTCCTGCAGATGCGTGAAGCCCTGGCGCTTGTGGACTCGGAGCTGACGGCGATTTCTTCGGCCATGGCCGACCTCGCGCAGCGCTATCGCGATACGCCGATGATCGGGCGCAGCAACCTGCAGCAAGCCGTGCCGATATCCTTCGGATACAAGGTGGGCTGTCTGCTTTCAGCGATCGAGCGTCATCGCGAGCGACTCGAGCAGCTTAAGTCGCGCGTGTTCGTCGGGGAGTTTGCCGGCGCTGCCGGTACGCTTGCATCGCTCGGGCACGATGGCCTGGATGTGCAGGCCGGGCTGATGAAAGAACTTGGATTGGGACAACCGGTCATCGCCTGGCACACCAACCGCGACACCATCGCGGAAGTCGGCTGCTTCCTGGGGATGGTATGCGGGACGCTCGGCAAGCTCTCGATGGATGTGAAGCTGATGATGCAGACGGAAGTCGATGAGGTGCATGAACCATTCGTGCCTGGACGCGGTTCGAGCAGTACCATGCCGCAAAAGCGCAACCCGATCTCCTGTTGTTACATCCATGCCTGCGCTTCGGTGGTTCGGCAGTATGCGGCAGCATTGATGGATGCAATGATTGCAGATCATGAACGCTCCACCGGTCCCTGGGAGATTGAATGGATCGTGCTTCCGGATACATTTCTGCTGGCAGCCGGCGCATTGTCGCAGTCACGCTTTCTCGTCAGCGGACTGGAGGTCAGTCCAGAAAAAATGCGAGCCAACCTGGATATCACGCATGGCCTGATTATGTCGGAAGCGGTCATGATGGGGCTTGCACCCTATCTTGGCCGGGAACATGCCCATGATCTGGTGTACGAAATCTGCCGCGAAGTGATGACGCAAGGTCGCGCCTTCGTCGATCTGCTGGCGGAGAACCGCGAAATCAGCGCCCAATTCGACAGGGAAGCGCTCGAGAAATTATGTGATCCCGCCAACTACCTGGGCTTGTCCGGTGTAATGGTCGATCGTGTTCTGGCAAGACGGTAACGCCGGTGCTCTGCCGCTTGCCGTCACGGCCAGGTTCACGAGGGAGCGATGCAATTGAAGCGGATGCAGTGCCATGCATTACATCCTTGCATTGCTCGTGCTGCCTCCAGCGACGTGGCATTGTCATATTGCCTGACGCCGACGACGGTCCTGTTGCGGTTGGTGCATCCGGAGCAGGCGTTGCCACCTTCGGGCACTTGTCTTATCCGTGCACCGCGTGCAAGTGAAAAATCCGACAGATCGCGAGGACGGGAAATGGCCGACTTCAACTGTCCTGCCAGAGCCTGCGC
>JAEZHR010000048.1 GCA_023416415.1 Pseudomonadota bacterium | reverse complement strand
ACCGGCCGGAAGGCTTCCTCGGTCGGCATGCGCGCCACCACGAACCAGCCAGTGCTCGGCACCGAAGCGAAGGCTGACAATTCCTCCACGCCATCGGCATTGACCGTGATCCCGGTGCCGCGAAAGCCGCCCATCGCGCGGTCCAGCAGCAGGTCGACGCCTGCATCCGGTGTCGGCTGCAGCACGCGCTGTCGCTCGGTGGAAGCCACGACCAGCTTCTCGTCGGGTGAGATCACATGGAAGCCGCCGGAGACGCCGAGCCGGGTCTGCTGAATGGTCTGCAGGAAACCCGGTGCATCGAGCTGCAGGGTACCGGCCAGTACCATGAGCAGCTTGCCATCGCTGTCGCGCACCGGGGCGGCGAAGATGATCAGGGTGATTTCTGCGAGAAGGCCGCGCATCGGCCGCCCCATGACCGCACCATCGGAACGCAAGGCGTCCTGAAACCAGTCGCGTCCGCTGAAATCGAGTTTGGCGCGACCGGGCAGCGCCGGATATTCAGCAATCAGGCCGAGCCCGTCCGGGCGCACCGCGATGAGGCCGCGCGAAAATGCCGGGTTGACGCGCTGGCGCTCACGCAGCCATGCTGCCAGCCGCTGCGGCCGGGCGACGAGCTGCGGCGGCAGATCGGCCGCGAGCAAGTTCAGAAGCGCCATGCGCGAGGTAATCGCGTGATCGATTTCCCGCGCGGCATAGGTGGCGAACGACAGCTGCTGAGCCGATACCAGCTCGCTTACTTGTTCCTGCACTGTCGGCAGGATGAAATACTGGCGGGCGACCACGCCGCTGACGACCATGAGGATTCCGAGCGCGGCAACCCGGAACTTCAGACTCTTGAAGTTCAGCATGTTGCACATCTTCCACGATTTTTAAAAAGGCCGCAGGGAGCCCCCGAACCGGACGCAAATCGCAGACTCGCCTCCGGCGTGAAAAAGCCGGGGCTGCTAGCATTTCGCAAACCCGTGAACCTGCTCCAAGGAGACCCCATGCAAGACAAAAATCCAGAATTCTTCAACCGTGCCGGCGAGGGCTTCCTGCCGGGCCGCATGGGCATCGTCATCACTGGCGTCGGCGATCGCAGCCTGCAGGCGGAAATGAAGATCGCGCCGGACCATCTTGCGCCAAACGGCTATCTGCATGCAGGCACCATCGTTACGCTGGCCGATTCGGCCTGCGGCTATGGCTGCTTGGCCAGCCTTCCGGCTGGCGCAACCGGATTCACCACCATCGAATTGAAGAGCAATTTTCTCGGCACCGCCCGTGAAGGCACGATCGCATGCGAAGCGCAGGCCGTGCACCTGGGGCGCAACACCCAGGTGTGGGATGCGCTGGTCAAGCACCGCGAGACCGGGAAGCTGATGGCGACCTTCCGCTGCACACAGATGGTGTTGTGGCCGAAGCCGGAGGGCAGCTGAAACCGCGCTGCGCGCCGGGATCCAGCCACTAGATCTCCCGAAGATCCGCCACCGGTACCTGACCGAATCCATCGGCCAGCAGGACATCGACCAGCTGGCGAGCGCAGGCATCGGGTGCGGTCAGGGCGCCATCGCGCTTGAGCGCATCGAAGCGCGCGCGCATCGGAAAGCGATCGACCGAACTCGAACGGATCTCGGCCTGCATCCCAGTGTCGATGACGCCGGGAGCGAGGCTGCAGATGCGCAGCTTCGGCACCCTGTCGAGCACCGCCGCACGCGCATGGTGATCGAGCGCAGCCTTGGTGGCGCAGTAAACGCTCCAGCCCGGATAGGCGCTGCGCCCGGCACCGCTCGAGACATGCAGGATGCGGCGCTCGACCGATTCGGGCGTGCAGGCCGCCAGCGCGGCCGAGAGCATCAGCGGTCCGGCCACATTCAGCGCAACCGCGCGCGCGATTTCGGCCGGGTTCTGCAAGGACAGCGGCCCGACGGGCTGCACGACACCGGCATTATTGACAAGCAGGACCGTGCGCGCGCCCGCGATGAAATCACGCAAGGCACCGCCCTCAAGCCAAGCGGTCAGCGCCGCGCTGTCGCTCAGATCGAGCTCGGTCTGCCGCAAGGTCTTCGCGTGGCGCTGCCCGAGTTCGCTGTTCTGCTGACGCGCAAGCCCCAGCACGGGAATGCCGCGCCTCAACAATTCGTCGGCGATGGCGGCACCTAGGCCGCGGCTGTGTCCGGTAACGATTGCTTTCATGCAAACCTCCGTAAAAGAATTTCGACAAGCCGGCAGGGCGACAGTTACGCGACCACGTTGCGCGGTGCGCCGCGCTGCCAGCCCTCGATGTTGTCTATCAGTTGGTCGGCCAGGCGTTGCATCGCTTCATCGCTGGCCCAGGCCACGTGCGGCGTGAGAATGAAGTCGGGACGCTGCATCAGCGCCTGGAACGGATGATCCGGCGGCAGTGGCTCCTGCGTTGCGACATCAAAGCCGGCACCGGCTATGCAGCCCTGCTCCAGCGCCGCGATCAGGGCGATTTCGTCGACCAATCCACCGCGCGCGGTATTGATCAGCAACGGACGTCGGGTCATGCGTGCAAATTCGTCCGCGCCGATCATGTTGCGCGTGGATGCGTTCAGCGGGCAGTGCAGCGTAAGCACATCGCTCTGTTCGAGCACGGTCTCGAAGGGCGTATACAGGGCACCCATGTCATTGCGGCCCTTGTGCGCGGCGAACAGCACGCGCATGCCCAGTGCGCGCCCCATCACGGCCACCGCCTGCCCGAGCGCGCCGGCGCCAATGATGCCCAGCGTCGAACCCGCCAGGTCGCGGATCGGATAGTCGAAGAAGCAGAATGTTCCGGCCTCGGCCCAGCGTCCGGCGCGCACCGCGTCGCGGTAGGCGAGCAGATTGCGGCGCAAGGCGAAAATCAGGGCGAAGGTGTGCTCCGGCACCGCGTGCGTCGCGTAGCCACGGATGTTGGAAACCGTGATGCCGCGCGCGCGGCAGGCGGCAAGATCGACATTGTCGGTGCCGGTGGCCGAGACTGCGACCATTCGCAGCGAAGATGCCTGCGCAATGACCTCGGCGGTGATGCGCACCTTGTTGGTGATGATGACCTCGGCATCGCAAATGCGCGCTGCGACTTCGTCCGGCGCCGTGCGTGCGTGCACGATCAACTCATGGGGGAAAGCGAGAGGCCGCAGGCGGACCTGCGGTGCCAATGTGTCGCGGTCGAGGAAGACGACACGCGGTGGTCGTCGCTCATCATGCATTTCTGGATTCATCCCTGGCTCTAAAGGCGCGCTGTGTTCGTCATGGCATGATGAACACAGCGCGGAAATCGTTGACGTTGGTGCGCGTGGGGCCGGTCAGGACCGCGTCCCCGAGCGCGGCGAAAAAACTGTGGGCATCATTGTCGTCGAGATGGCGGCGCGGCTGCAGGCCCTGCTTACATGCGCGCGCGAGGCTGTCCGGAGCCAGAATGGCGCCGGCCGCCTCTTCCGCACCATCGACGCCGTCGGTATCGCCCGCCAGCGCATGCACGCGCGGCAGTCCGTCAAGCGCGATACCGAGCGCAAGCAGGAATTCGACATTGCGACCGCCACGACCGTGCCCGCGCACGGTCACCGTGGTTTCGCCGCCGGACAGCAGCACACAGGGCGCGGCAAAGGGCTGGTTCCTCATCTGCACCTCGCGCGCAATGCCCGCCATTACCTTCGCCACTTCGCGTGCCTCGCCCTCGATCGCATCGCTGAGGATGTGCGGCGTCACGCCGGCTGCGCGCGCCACCGCCGCTGCGGCTTCCAGCGCCTGCCGCGGCGCGGCGACGATGCGTGTCTCGACCCGGGCCAGACGGGCATCGCCCGGCTTGACCGTTTCCAGCGCGCCGCGTTGCACGCCATCGCGCACCGCCGGCGGCACGTCGATCCGGTAGCGCTCCAGGATGGCCAATGCCTCCGCGCACGTGCTTGCGTCCGGCACGCCGGGCCCGGACGCAATATCGGCAGGCGCATCGCCCGGCACGTCCGAGATCAGCAGATTCAGCACGCGCGCCGGATGACAGGCCGCAGCCAGCCGACCGCCCTTGATCGCCGACAGGTGACGACGCACGCAATTCATCTCTGAAATGGCGGCCCCGCTCCTGAGCAAGGCCTGATTGATGCGCTGCTTGTCGCCAAGCGCAAGACCTGCGGCGGGCAATGGCAGCAGGGACGAACCGCCGCCCGACCACAGGCCGAGCACGAGATCGTCCGGCCCCAATCCTTGCACGCACTCAAGCATTTGGCGCGCAGCGGCAAGGCCGGCTTCATCGGGTACCGGATGCGCGGCCTCGACGACGCGGATGCGGCGGCAGGCTTCGGCATGGCCGTAGCGCGTAACGACCAGACCTTCGATGACTCCGCCCCAATGGTCTTCCACCGCCCGCGCCATCGCAGCCGATGCCTTGCCGGCGCCGACGACGACAAGACGCCCTTTCGGAGGCGCTGGCAGATGCGGCGGCACGCACAGCGCCGGCTGGGCACTGGCGATTGCCGCATCGAACATCCTGCGCAGCAGGACAGGCGGATCAATGGCAGTCATGGCGACACTTTACCTGCGTCTGGCCGCTTGAGCACACTGGTTGCTCCACGGCATGGCAACGCTTCGGCTACGCAGCAGCCGGGGCCTTGCGCCCCAGTTCGTCCTCGATGTAGGCGCGCACAATGCTCTCGAAATCCGCATCGCGTCGGAAACCCATGGCGTTCGCGCGCTGCGTATCGAAATCGCCCGGCCAGGAATTGACGATGCGAATGATCGCCGGATCTTGTTTCCACCGGATGCGCTTGATCACGTCGCTGCCAGCCACCCGTTCCAGCGCCTCGACCATGGCCTGCACCGTGGTTGGCAGTCCGGGCAGGCTGAGCGCGCGCGAATCGCCGAACAACGACCCGGCAATGTCATGCCCGTGGATCAGACTGTCGATCGCACAGCGCGGCGACAGCAGCCACATCGGCGTCCCGGGCGCGACCGGGCACACCGCTTCGACGCCGTTGAGCGGCTCGCGGATGATGCCGCTGGCGAAGCTGGAAGCGGCCTTGTTCGGCGCGCCTGGGCGCACGCAGACCGTCGGCATGCGCAGCGCGCGTCCGTCGATGAAGCCCTTGCGCGAATAGTCATTGACGAGCAGTTCGCCCATCACCTTCTGGGCGCCGTACGAACTCTGCGGCATCGGCAGCTGATCGTCGGGCACCCGCGCCGGCAGCTTGCCGCCGAAAACCGCGACCGAGCTGGTGAACACCACGCGCGGACAATTGCCGTTGCGCCGGGCCTGTTCGAGAATCAGGCGGGTCGCATCGAAATTGATACGCATGCCGAGATCGAATTCCGCTTCGGCGTGGCCACTGACGATGGCGGCAAGATGGAACACCGACTTTGTCGCCGGCGTCAGTACGGCAGCGATGGTGTCCGCCTGTGCAATGTCGCCGGTCACCACATTCACGCGTGGATCATCGAAGTCCTGCACCGGCACCACGTCCAGCAAGGTGATGCGTGTAATGCGAACCTGATCGCCGCGTGCATCGGCGAGCGTGCCACGTTCAAGCAGCTTGTGCGCCAGACGCGCGCCCAGCAGGCCTGCACCACCAGTGATCAGTACTTCCATGTCACTCCCCTTCCGATTGGTTGTACAGCGCGAGGTACCTGGTCACGGGACCGCCTGCACTGCAAGGATCTTCATCCACGCTCCGCCATAGGCCTTGCCGTCCCGCGCGGGCCGCAGGCCATCCTGCGGGAATCCGATGGATGTCCGGACGGGCGCCCCTGACTTGCCCTGAATGCCTGCTTTCGCGCACATGACAGGGAGAACGGCGAGAGCGGCCGACGCGACCACGCTGAAAGCCCAAGTTGTGACAACAGGATGCAAGTTGTATGATGAGCATACATTAAGTCCCTCCGCCCGCGCAGCCACCATCGTGACCAGGTCCCCGCCGTTCCGAGTCGCCCCGATTGCCGCTCCGGCCAAGATGCCGGAGCGCGTGACACAGGCCCTTCTGGAACTGATCCACAGTGGCACCTACCCTCCCAAGTCGCGCCTGCCATCCGAAGCCGAGATGGCGCAGCAGTTCGGCGTGAGTCGCACCGTGATCCGCGAAGCCGTGTCGCGCCTGAAGTCGGAAGGGCTGGTCGAGTCACGCCAGGGAAGCGGCGTTTTCGTGCGCGAGGCCGGACCGGACGCGCCGTTTCGCATCGATCCTTCGGTGATCGACTCGATCCCGCAGGTATTGCAGGTGGTCGAGCTGCGGCGCGGGCTGGAAGCCGAAATGGCATCGCTGGCCGCCGAGCGTGCGTCCAAAGCGCAGGTACGCGAAATCCGCGCCCGTCTGAAGGCCATCGACGACGACGACGTCGCCGCTGGCGGCGACGGCGTACAGGCGGACCTCGAGTTTCACCGCAGCATCGCGCGCGCCACCAACAACCCGCACTTTGTCGCCTTGTGGGATTTCCTCGGCCAGTTCCTCAAGGGAAGCATCCGGCTCACGCGCGGCTGGGAAGCGCAGCAGGAGGAAATGCGGCTGCAGGTGCTGGATGAGCACCGTGCCCTGCTCGACGCGATCGCCGCGAAAGATGCGAAAGCGGCGCGCGCCGCAGCGCGCCTGCACATGGACATGGCACAGTACCGGATCCGTCAGGCCGATCCCGAGTTCAGCCAGGCCGCCACCGATGCCGTCACGACGCGCGGAAGCAAAAGGCCCGCACGATCACGCAAGACCACGGCCTGAGCCCTCCTCCCGGACGAACGACCATGCCCCTGCTCCTCGGTTGCATTGCTGACGACTTCACAGGCGCCACCGACGTAGCCGGCATGCTGGTGCGCGCCGGTCTGCGCACCGTGCAGATGATCGGCGTGCCGCAGACGCCGCTGCCGGGCGAAATCGATGCCGTGGTGATCGCGCTCAAGTCGCGCACCGTGCCGGCCGACCGCGCAGTGGAAGAATCGCTGGCCGCCCTGCACTGGCTGCGCGCGGCTGGCTGCCGGCAGTTCTACTTCAAGTACTGCTCGACGTTCGACTCGACCGACGCCGGCAACATCGGCCCGGTAACGGACGCTCTGATGCGCGCGCTGGACACCGGCTTCACGATCGCCTGCCCGGCATTCCCGGAAAACGGTCGCACGATCTACAAGGGCCACCTGTTCGTCGACGACGTGCCGCTCCATGAAAGCGGCATGCGCGACCATCCGCTCACGCCGATGCACGACGCCAATCTCGTGCGCGTGCTGCAACGCCAGACCGCGCGCAAGGTCGGGCTGATCGATCACACGTCAGTAGCCGCTGGAACGCCGGCCATTCGAACACGCATGGACGAATTGCGCGAGTCCGGTGTGGAGATCGCCATCGTCGATGCCATCGCGAACGAGGACCTGTTGCGCATCGGCGCTGCGTGCTCGGATTTGTCGCTGGTCACCGCCGGCTCCGGCCTCGCGCTCGGCCTGCCCCAGTGCTTCCGGAAAGCCGGGTTGCTCGCGACCGCGCAATCCGCCGATGCACTTGATGTTCCGCAAGGTCCGCGCGCCATCATTTCGGGCAGCTGCTCGCCTGCCACGAATGACCAGGTCGAACACTTCATCGCGACCGGAGGGGCAGCCTTTGCCATCGATCCGCTGCGTCTGGCTGCCGGCGATGACGTCGGCAACGAGGCGCTGAACTGGGCCGCGCCGCGCCTGCACGACGGAGCGCCGCTGATCTACGCCACCTCCCGCCCGGAACAGGTCAAGGCGATCCAGGCCTCCATCGGCGCCGGGCGTGCGGGTGAACTGATTGAAAAGGCGCTGGCGACGATCGCACGCGGTCTGGTCCAGCGCGGGGTATGTCAGATGCTGGTGGCCGGCGGCGAGACCTCCGGCGCGGTCGTCACCGCGCTGGACG
>JAEZHR010000411.1 GCA_023416415.1 Pseudomonadota bacterium | reverse complement strand
CTGGAGAACGGCACGCAGGACAATTACATGCGCAGCCTGAGCAAGGCCGAGATCTATTTTTCGCGTCCGAAGAAACTTTGGCCGCGCGGCGATGGCAAGACCGAAACCGGAAGCCTGTACAGCCCGTACTGGCAGGCCCGCCTGGTTCCGAACAGCTTCCTCGAAAAGTACGTCTCACTTTCATATCACCTATGGTAGGCACACGCGCTTTCCACCGTCGCCACGAGGGGCAGGCCATGATCGAATTGCTGATCGTGGCCACCTTCGTACTGGTGCCGCTGTTCCTGGCTATCCCGCTGCTCGGAAAGTATCTGGACATGCGCAGCGCCGCAGTGCAGACCTCGCGCTACGCGGCGTGGGAGCGCACCGTCTGGTTCGGTGGAAATTCGGCGTCCAGTCTCGGCTGGTTCGGAGTTCAACGGCGCTGGAACGCGAATGAAAAAACCGACGATCAAATCCGACGCGAAGCCGGCGTGCGCTATCTGTCGGAAGCGGGAACCGACCCGTTTTCCAGCAATGACCGCAGCGCATCTGTCTTCCGTGGCGGCACCAAGGCGATCTGGCATGACCGCAACGGACAGGCCCTGCTGGCCAACTACAGCGACATCCAGAATTCGATTGCAAACAATCAGGCGCCTGGCACACTCAACGTGATTCTGGATCCGATCGCCAATTTCGCCTCCACGCTCGGCCCGTTTACTCTCGAAATGAATGGCCGGTACGCGGCCAGCGTCACGCTGCGCGTCAAGGACATCGACTACGACCATTTCCTGGCCAAGAACTCGACCTCGGCCTTCACGGAAACCAACGTCTTGCTTGCCAACGGCTGGTCGGCGGACGGCCCGGCCGACGAAAGCAAGACCAGCGTCAAGCAGCAGGTCAAGGGCCTCGTGCCGTTCTCCATCTTTACTGCCGAGATCGCCGGTGTTCCGGTCATGGAGTACCTGCAGGCCGCCATTTCGGTTTTCCTGCCCGAAGTCTCGAAACTTGAACTGGGCAAGATCGAGCCGGACAAGGTTCCGGTGGACCGAACGAAGTAGGAGATTCGTGAAGATGAGCAAACGCCTGCCAGTAGTCGCCCCCCTGCTCGCCTTCGTGGCGGGCATGGCGCTGCATGCAACGGCGCGTGCCGATGAAATCAAGTGTCCTCCCTTCCCGGAGCCGGATGCGAAGCTGCAGTGGGTCGCGCCCTACATGCTTTACAACGGGATTCCGATGAGTGTGAAGCGATTCGACAGCGAGCAGCGCCCCGCCGACATTCTGGCCTTCTACCGCCGCAAGTGGGCAGCCGGTCCGACCGGGGCAGCGCCGGTCGAATACGAAACCGGCCCGTGGCAGAACATTGCGATCGCACGCGGCAAGTGCTTCTACACGGTGCAGGTGCAGGCAGCAGGGCGCGGATCGACCGGCCTGCTGAGCGTCACGGAAGCCGAGGACAGGCCGCGGATCGTTGATTCGGAAAAGGCGTTGCCGATGATGTCCGGCACGCGCGTGATCAACGATATCGAACATCGCGACGACGGCAAGAATGCACGTACGCTCCTTTTGCTCAACACTTTCTCACCTGAGACCAATGCCGATTTTTATCGACGCATGCTCCAGGACCGGGGGTGGCAAGCCATTTCGAGCTATCAGATGAACACGAACAAAGGTCCCGGCATCACTCTCGTCATGAAACGCGGCCTGGCCGAAGCCAGTCTCGTGATTACCCGGCGCGGACGCGAGACCTCGATACTGGCCAATCTGGTGGATCAGCCATGAACCTTGAGCGATTCCGACCGCAAGCAGGCAGGCGCGAACGAGGCCAGTCGACCATCGAATATCTGGTCGTGCTGATGTTCGGCGTGATGGTTCTGGTGACCGGCGATGATCCACCCATCCAGAAACTGGCGCGCGCCATCCAAGAGTACTACACCGACTACTCGTATGCGATGTCCTTTGCTTCGATGCCGAACTGCTACTGGGAGCAGAGTGGCGCCGGAGTGACGGTGACGGTCGACAAGTGTCTCGACCTGAAGAATCCCGAGTGGCCAATCGACGTTTCCTTCGACTGAACCTTCAACATCAACTCTAACCGCAGGGCAGATTACCTTGAAAATCCCACGTTCCAACATCAAGATCAACAAGACCTGGCTGATGCTGATCGTCGCGGTCCTGCTCAGCCTTTTGACCACCTGGCTCGCAATGCAGTATCTGGAGTTCAAGGAACAGAGTCTGGAAGCCGAACTGCAGGCGCGGGTTCAGCGCAGCTCCGGCGCGACGATCCCGGTCGTGGTGCCGATCCGCCCGCTGCAGCCGGGTGACATGCTCGATGAAGGCCTTGTTGCTGCCCGCAGCGTGCCGGTCGATTTCATCTACGCCGACACGATCCGGGTTGACCAGTTCGAGAGTTTCAAGGGACAGGCACTGCTGCGTCCCGTCGAACAGGGCAAGCCGCTGCGCACTGCCGACGTCCGCGAAATCTTCGCCGACTTCTCAGGCACCCTCAAGCCGGGCACGCGCGCAATCACGATCAACGTCGACGAGATCAATGCAGTCTCGCACATGATTGAGCCCGGCAACTTTGTCGACCTGATGCTGCTCATCACGCCGGAAGGCGGCGATCAGGCATCCCAGACCGTCGTACCCTTTCTCGATCAGATCAAGGTTCTGGCAACCGGCCAGAAGATTACCCATGACAGTCCTACCGAGCACATGGCGCCTGAACGTCGCCGCTCCAGCTACAGCACGCTGACGCTGGAAGTGACACCGACCCAGGGTGCGCGGCTGGCTTTGGCGGGCGAACTTGGCAAGCTGCGTGCGGTGCTGCGCAATGAAAAGGACAGCAATGATGCCGACTACGGCGCGGTCAACGCGGCCAATCTGTTCGACGACATCATCGAGCGAACCCAGCGCGTGTCCCGCCCCCGCAAAGCCACGGGTGTCGAAGGCTATGTCGAGTACATCATCGGCGGCAAGGGCGGCAATGACGCCGTCGCGCCCTCGCTCAACATTGCGCTGCCCCCCGGGTTTTCCATGACGCCGCCGGGTGCTCCCCCGCAAAGTGTGGACGCAGGCGCCGCCGCTGCCGGTCTGTCGCCCGGAGCTAACCAACTTGTCCAGACCGGCCTTGGCACGACCGCCACCAGGTAACTAACGAGAAAGAGAAAACAATGTTCAAGCGCATTTCCATCGCCCTTTCTTGCTGTCTGCTGGCCATTGGCGCGGCCCGCGCGCAAAGTCTTACTGCGCCCGCGCAGCCCAATGAGATCTTCATGTTCGTCGGCGAGGTGAAAACCGTTCCGGTCGAACGCGTCTCGCGCATCGCGGTCGGCAACGGCAAGCTGTTCACCACCTCGGTACTGGACAACAACGAACTGCTGATCATTGCAGAGGCAGCCGGTGACTCCTCGCTCATCATCTGGTCGGGCAACCAGAAGACCGCCTACACGGTACGCATCAGTCCGCGCGACGCCGGCGACACCTACCGCGCATTGAGCACCATGCTCAAGGACATTCCGGGTATCGAGCTCACACCTGTCGGTTCCAACGTCATCATCAGCGGTACCGCCAGCAAGGAGAATGTGGCGCGCATCGCATCGGCCGTCCGCGGCTATCCGCAAGCCACCAGCCTCGTGCGTGAAGAGGAAGTGGCCATGCGGCGCATGGTCTACATGAAGGTGCAGATCATCGAAATGAAGCGCTCGGTGCTGGAAAACTTGGGCCTGCAATGGCCGGGTTCCTTCGCCGGGCCGATGGTCGGCTTCGCCGGCAATCTGGGTTCCGACAGGCCCCAGACCCAAGGCGCACTGCGCGGCGTTCTGCCCATGCCCAACCGCGGCCTGACCACCTACCTCGGTGTATCGACACTGATCCAGTCAACGATCAATCTCGCCAAGAACAATGGCGATGCCTTCACCCTGGCCGAACCCGAACTGTCCGCACGCAGCGGCGGCGAGGCCAAGTTCCTGGCCGGCGGCCAGATTCCGCTGCCGGCGGTGTCGTCCACCGGTGCCGGCTCCGTCGAGTTCAAGGACTATGGCGTGCGCCTGGCCATACAGCCGGTCGCCGACGACGACGGAAACATCATCGCCACCGTGAAAACCGAGATCAGCAGCGTCGATACCTCCGTCTCCGTACAGGGCATCCCAGGCTTCCTGACGCGCCAGTCCGAAAGCGAAATCAACGTCAAGAACGGCCAGACCATCGTCATGTCGGGCCTGGTCAATACCGAGATGGCAAACGACGCCACACGCGTGCCCGGTATCTCCAACCTGCCGGTGCTCGGACGCCTGTTCCGTTCCGACAATTTCCGCACCGGTCGAACCGACCTCGTTGTGCTGGTCACGCCGACCGTCGTCGATCCGTCTTCCACCATCAATCGCGAGCGCATCGAAAAGGGCATCGACATGCGTGAACGTTTCGAGCGTCGCCTGAACAACCAGGACATCATCGATTAAGGATTTCCCATGCTGCACATCGCCGTCATCAATCCCAAGGGTCAGCGCACCGAAGAAGAGTGCACGATCGACACGTGCACCATCGGCAAGAGCGACGAAAACCGCATCATTCTGCAGGGCTGGACGGTAGGGAAGCGGCATGCGTCGATCCATCGCCGTGCCGATGGCGTGTTCGTGGAGGATCACGGTGCCAGTTCCGGCACACGCGTGAACAATCAGCGCATCAGCGGCACCTACGGCCCGCTCAAAAAAGGTGACGAGATCGCCATCGTCGACTACGTCCTGTGTGTGCTGGACATCGAAGATGAAGTCGCCGAGCAGCCTGCGACGATCGCGGCCGCGCCTGCGCCTGCCGTCGAACAATCCGGTGCGACCGGAACGGCCGACGAGGCCGAGGAAATGTCGACCGTCCGGCGCGACGAGATCATCGCCGCGCTCAAGCACCTGCACGCGCAGCTGATCAAGCAGATGGACTTGCGCCGGGTTGACGTCAATCGCCAGAGCGAGGACGAGCTGCGCGAGAACACGAAGCTCATGCTGGAAGAGATCGTTGCCGCGGACCGGACCCTCCCCGCGCACCTGGACCGCGCCATGCTGGTCAAACGGGTGCTCGACGAGGTAGTCGGACTTGGCCCGCTGGAAGATCTGATTGCGGACGAATCCGTGTCCGAAATCATGGTCAACAGCTTCGACGAAATTTTCATCGAGCGCGGCGGACAGTTGCGCAAATCGGACATCACCTTCACCAGCAACCAGGCCGTGGTCAGCGCGATCGAGCGCATCGTCACGCCGATCGGACGTCGCATCGACGAGAGCTCGCCGATGGTCGATGCGCGCCTGAAGGACGGCTCACGTGTCAATGCAGTGATCCCGCCGCTGGCCCTGAAGGGCGCCAACATCACGATCCGGAAATTCTCGAAGAAGAAGCTGGTCGGCGAAGACCTGATCCGATTTGGCTCGATGACGCCGAAGATGCTCGAGTTCCTGAGAACCGTGGTGGAACAGAAGGCCAACATCATCATCTCGGGCGGTACCGGCTCCGGAAAAACCACGCTTCTGAACGTGCTGTCGAGCTACATCCCGAAGGACGAACGTATCGTCACCGTAGAAGACGCAGCCGAACTCCAGCTCTCGCAACCCAACCTGGTCGGTCTGGAATCGCGGCCGGCGAACGCGGAAGGCAAGGGCCTGGTATCGATTCGCGATCTGGTGAAGAACTGTCTGCGCATGCGTCCGGACCGCATCGTGGTCGGCGAGTGCCGCGGCGGCGAAGCACTGGACATGCTGACCGCGATGAATACGGGTCACGACGGCTCGCTCACCACGGCCCACGCCAACACGCCACGTGACTGTCTGGCCCGTATCGAAGTGATGGTGATGATGGCCGGCATGGACCTGCCGGTGCGTGCCATCCGTGAACAGATCGCTTCGGCAGTGCGTTTCATCGTGCAGCAGAACCGATTCGCCTGCGGCTCGCGCAAGATCACGCACGTGACCGAGATCACCGGCATGGAAGGCGACATCATCCAGTTGCAGGACATCTTCCTGTACAAGCGCGAGGGTTTCGGGCCCGACGGCAAGGTGCGCGGCAAGCACGTGGCGACTGGCCAGATTCCGGAATTCTATGAAGAGCTTGCCGAGCGCGGCCTGGAAATCGATTTCGACATGTTCAATTCGGGAGAGCGTCGCCTGTGAACACACTGGGATTGCTGCTGGCGGTCGCACTGATCACCGCCTTCATGGCCATCTGGATCGCGCTGCAGGGCGTGCGCGCCCTGCTCGCTCGCCAGCGCTCGGAGCTTGAGACCTCGAGCAAGACCACGCTGGCGGACATGTTCATCTTCATCGATCCGACCAAGCTGTTCTACTACAACGTGGCCGCACTGATCGTGGTGCCCACGTTTGTCTGGCTCTTCACCGGCAACCCGGTGTTCGTGACCGGCGCCGCAATTGCGGCACTGGTCCTGCCGAAGTACTACATCGTGATGCTCAAGAGCCGGCGCCTGAAGCGCTTCGAGGAGCAGTTGCCAGATGCGCTTTTGATGATCTCGGGTGCCATGCGCGCCGGCGCCAGCCTGAATGTGGCCCTGGAGTCGATGATCAAGGAACAGAAGCCGCCGCTGTCCCAGGAGTTCGAACTGATGCTGCGCGAGCAGCGTCTCGGTGTCGATTTCGACCAGGCTCTGGTGAACATGGAAAAGCGCAACCCGCTGCAGGATTTTTCTCTGGTCGTGTCGGGTCTGCGGATTTCGCGCGAGGTCGGCGGCAATCTCGCCGAGATACTGGAGTCGCTGGCACATACCCTGCGCGAGAAGGCGACCATGGAGGGCAAGATTCGCAGCCTGACGGCCCAGGGAAAAATGCAGGGCCTGATCATGTCCTGCCTGCCGCTGCTGATGATGGCGGCGCTGAACTGGATCGAGCCCAAGGCCATGGGCACGATGTTTACCACGCTGTTCGGCTGGATCACGCTGGCCATCATCATCGTGATGATCATCGTCGGCTACATGTTCATCCGCAAGATCACCACCATCGACGTATAGGACTGCCGGCTCATGCTCTCGAACTCCCTGATTGCACTGCTGGTGGGAATCGGCACCGGCCTGTCCGTACTGCTGATCACCTACAGCTTGTCCAAACTGAAGGCCGAAGTGCCGGAGGAAGACCGCGAGTACATGGATCCGCTGCCGCCGGTGCTGCGCATGTCGTGGCCGGTCGTCTCGTTCTTCGAGTACCACTTCTGTTCCCGGCTTCCGCCTTCGTGGCTCGAGAAGGCGCACAAGCGACTGCAGGAGACCGGCGTGGGCTACATGCTGACCGCCGAACAGTACTACGCGGTACGCCTGCTTTCGACGATTGTCGCCTTCCTTCTGACCTGGTTCTGTCTGCATGCGCTTGATCACTCGTCGCCGGCAATCCTCGTCAGCGTGACCTTGCTCGGCAACTACTATCCGGAGATCTGGCTGCGCGACGTGCGTGCGCGGCGCGAAAAGGAGATCCTGAAGGCACTGCCTGTCTACCTCGACTTCATCACGTTGGCCGTCGAAGCCGGTCTGAACCTGACCGGCGCCATCAAGCAGGCGATGGACAAGGGCCCGGCGGGTGCGCTGCGCAACGAGTTCCAGATGATCACGCGCGACCTGCGCGCAGGCGTGCCACGCGCCGACGCCCTGCGACGCATGGAAAACCGCCTGAACATGAAGGCCATTACCAGTTTCGTCGGCACCGTGATCCAGGCCGAAAAGATGGGCGCAAGTCTTGGCGCGGCCCTGCGCGTGCAATCGCAGCAGCGTCGGATCGAGCGCTTCCAGCGCGCCGAAAAGCTGGCGATGGAAGCGCCGGTCAAGCTGATCCTGCCGCTGATCGCCTTCATCTTCCCGGTCACCTTCATCGTGCTGGCCTACCCGATCGTGGTCAAGTTCATGCAGGAGGGCATGCTGTGAAGGTGGGTGCGATCTACGTCGGTGAACGCTGCGTGGTCCCGCGCGTGTGGCAGGCCGCCAGCTTCTTCGACCGCATGCGCGGCCTGCTCGGCCGGCCACCGCTGCAAGCCGGTGAGGGCATGCTGATCGGTGACTGCGGCATGGTGCACACCATCGGCATGCGCTATGCGCTGGACGTCGCCTTCATCGACCGCGCAGGTCAGGTACGCAAGCTGGTGCGCCACCTTGCTCCCACGCGCATGGCCGGCTGCCTTGGAGCCTGCACGACGCTTGAGCTGGCCGCCGGCGCGGTCGATGCGCTCGGGCTGCGTCAGGGCGACAAGGTCAAGTGGGAAGAGGTAGCGGCGTGAAGGCGGCACGTCTCCTGACGATGATGCCGGCCCTGCTGCTGGCCGCCTGCGGCATGCTGCCGCAGGAAAGTGAGAGCCTGTACC
>JAEZHR010000400.1 GCA_023416415.1 Pseudomonadota bacterium | reverse complement strand
GGTACAGGGCCAGTTCCTTGACGTGGTTTGCAAGACGCCTGACCACGTAAACGAACGAGGTCAGCGACTTGGTGGCGCGGAAGAAGTGCTTGAGATCGGCGTTGGCCGAATTGAACATCATGCCGATGAAAGTGATCGTCTTCAGCGGCGGTTTCAGGCGCGGCATATCCTTGCCCAGGCCGCGAATGTCGTACGGTGCAGCCAGGATGGAACGGCCGATGTCGACGCCTCCCGGGGCGTCCGGATGGTAGTCGGGGTAGAGCGTCGGAACGAATTTCACCTCGGTTTCGCGCTCGAAGAACTCCACCATCTTCGGGCCGTTCTCGATGAACACATCGACCGCGGCCTCGTCGTAGAAGGGGCCGGCTTCGTGCATCATGTATTTGCGCACCGCTTCGCGCGTATCGGACGGATTCTGCCTGCGACCGAATGCGCTGAGCGGAACCCACAGCACGCCGCCTGACAGAGCGGTGGTGCCGCCGAATACCGGTTCCTTCTCAACGACGACTACGTTCAGCCCGCGCTTGCGTGCAGTGATCGCCGTGGCGAGCCCGGCGGCACCGGACCCTACGACCAGCAGGTCGCATTCAATATCAACAGCCATGTTTTTCTCCGTAGGGGGAGGCGGCGCTCAAGCGCGCACGCCGATGTTGAATCCGGGGCATGGCACCATGTCCATCGGCAGCACGCTCGTGCCGCCGTTGACCATGATGTCCGTTGTGTTCGCGCAGCCCGAGGGCGAGCCGGCGAGGTCAAGCCAATCCTGATCGGAAGTCCCCATTTTTTTCGTCCTTTGTTTTGATGAGGAATTGTTGGCGTTCACGTTTGTGCTCAAGTTGACGATTCATGCCAAGAACAGGACAATTCGTGCACATCGCCCGGGGGGACGGAGGCATGGCAAAACTGATTCCAAGCTATGGCTTGTATGGCGACCACGCCACGCCCGGTTGGCAAAATTCGTTTCACTTCGAGTGGATTCCGCAGCGATCGGCTCCATATAGCTGGGAGATCAGGCCACATGTGCATGAAGGATTCATCCAGATCCTGTACTTGACGCAGGGGACGGCCGAAGTATTCGTGAACAACGCGAAGTGGCAGGCCTTGGCACCGTGCATCTTGGTCGTACCTGCACAAACCGTGCATGGATTTCGCTTCTCCAGGGATGTGGACGGACCGGTGGTGACGGCGACCCAGCGCCTGCTGGAGTCAATGGCGGCAGTGGCCATGCCCGAGCTGCTGGCGACCATACGCCAGCAGGCCGTGATCCAGCTGAACGAGGGCAGTCGCGATGCGGGCGGGCTGATGCCGTTGTTTCTGGCGATGGAGCGCGAATCGAGGGTGCCGGCGGCAGGTCAGTTTGCGGCCGGCATGGCGCTGTTGACAGCCATCTTCGTTCAAGTTGCGCGCATGGCGCAGTTTACGGTTCCGGTGATGCAGGGGGCGCGCTTGCGCAAGGCGGCTCAGATCGAGAAGTTTCGCGCGCTGGTCGACGAGAATTTCAAGAAGCATCTTCCGATGTCGTTCTATGCCGATCAGCTCGGTGTCACCATCGGACATCTGTCGCGTCTGTGCCGTGAGACGCTCGGCATGTCCGGCAGGCAGGTGATCGACGCCCGCATCATCCACGAAGCGCAGCGCGAACTTGTGTTCACCACAAACAGCATCAAGCAGCTGGCGGCGGCGCTCGGGTTTTCCGATGAGGCCTACTTCGGCCGTTTCTTTCGCAAGCACACCGGCCTGACGCTGACCGAGTTTCGCGCGCGCGCGTTGCAGGACGTGTTTAAACCGGCTGCCACAACGCATGACGTGTCGCAGCAGCCGGACTTCGGTCCCGGCTCAGGCCGCGCGCGCCACCGCCTCTGACTTGCGCGCACGCTGCAAGGCGTGACGGGTGGACAAGTAGGCGAACACCAGGCCCGGGCCGAGCGTGATGCCGGGGGCCGGATAGGTGCCGCCCACGATCGAGCGCATGTCGTTGCCGGCAGCGTACAGGCCGGCGATCGGCTGTCCGTTCTCGCCGATCACGCAGCCGTCAGTCGTGGTTTCGAATCCGGTGGCCGCGCCGATGTCGCCTGGGTACAGGCGGATCGCAAAGTAGGGGGCCTTCTTCAGCGGCCCGATGCTCGGATTCTTTCCACTCCAGTTGGGATCGCCCAGGTTCTGCTGGTAGAGCGTGGAGCCACGTCCGAAATCCGGATCCTCGCCGCGCTCGGCATAGGTGTTGATCGCTTCCACACTCTTGCGCAGGTTGGCGACCGGCGCGCCGATCTGGCTGGCCAGGTGTTCCAGCGAGTTTCCACGGACAAGGTAACCGTCGGCCAGGTATGGCTCGAGATTTTTTTCCGCCGGCCGCACCATGCCGATACCGTACTTGCGCATCGCCTCGGCGTCGCAGATGAGCCAGGCGGGGATGGAGGGCTTGTTCCGGTTGGCTTCCTGCATCGCGATGCCGAACAGGTGATAGGAGGTGCTTTCGTTGAGGAAGCGTTCGCCGTCCTGGTTCACGGTGATCATGCCGGGTTTGGCGCGGTCGAAAACGAAGTGCGGGAATACCGCCTGGCTGCCGTCGAGACGGCGGCGGATCGATACCGGCGCCCAGAAGGCATTGGTTCCGTCGGCCATTGCGTAGCGGGCCCCGTGCTGTTTTGCCACGTCATGTGCCTGACCGGTGTGGCCGGGCGCGCCTGGGCACCAGCCGGCATCGATTCCTGGCAACATGGCTTCGCGCAGCTGCGGATGGCGGTTGAAGCCACCGCTGGCCAGGATCACGCCGCCGCGCACCTGCACGGTGACGCGCTGCCCATTGTGGCGCAGCGTGATGCCTTCGATGCCGCTTTCGCCCTGGCACATCTGTTCCATCTCGGTGTCAATGGCGAGCGTGACGTTGTCGCGTTTGGACAGCGAGTACAGCAGGCGCGCAATGTGCGCATTGCCCATCACCAGGCGCGTGCCGCGCGGATAGCGCAAACGATCGCTCACATGGCGCAGCAGAATGCCGGCGACGTGACGCATGGCGGCGAAAGACTTGAACGGTGCGAGCAGATACCCGATGTCGATGCGATCGACCATCATGCCGTGCAGGACCGTGAACTCGGGGATCGGCGGTCGCACCAGCGAAAACAGGTCGCCGAGCAGGCGCCCGTCGAAGGGTTCCGGTTCCAGTGCGCGACCATTGATGCTCGCGCCGGGCAGGTCGGACATGTAGTCCGGGTGGCGCGGGACGGCGCGATACTTCACATC
>JAEZHR010000372.1 GCA_023416415.1 Pseudomonadota bacterium | reverse complement strand
GCCTTCTTCGGTGCTGCAGCCTTCTTGGCTACGACCTTCTTGGCGGCTGCCTTCTTCGGTGCTGCAGCCTTCTTGGCTATGACCTTCTTGGCGGCTGCAGCCTTCTTCGGTGCTGCGGCCTTCTTGGCTACCGGCTTCTTGGCGGCAGCTGCCTTCTTCGGTGCTGCGGCCTTCTTGGCTACCGGCTTCTTGGTCTCAGCTGCTGCCTTCTTGGCGGCGGGCTTCTTGGCCGCGGCCTTCTTGGCAGCGGTTTTCTTTGCTGCTGTTGCCATTTCTTTCTCCTTCACGTGAATGGAAAGCTCAAACTACGAGGTTTGAAACCCGCGCCGGCCATCGCGATGACCTGCTCGGATTATTCATCGGCACAAGCAAATTTCTGCTTGCGCTAATGAATACGGCACCAGCTGAACTGCTGCATCACCTCTTGCATGCAGCACTTCAGCCTCTTCCGGATGCGCCTCTCTTCTTGCACATTGCCACCGCGCGTCGGCGACAACGGAGGGATCAGGCTGTGCGCACCCAGCGCACAGCGGTCGTTGCATCCGGAGAAAACACCGGCAGCACGCCGGCATCGGAACATGGCTTTGGAGCGCCCTTCGGATTCTCCAAAGAAAAAGCCGCCGAGCCCGACAGAATCAGGCTAAGCGGCCACATCACAGAAGATCGAATCGTTCGTCTACTGTTCATCAAATAGCTTGCTGGTTTTCGTTAGTTGCGGTGGTTCGACTTTGTCGGCTCCCTCGCTACGCCAAGTTCTGCTTCGAATCTCGCCCCTGCTTCGCAACTGCTTCGGTGTCCTTCGACTAATCGCGACTAGTCCCAGTTCAACGCGCCACCGGTCTGGTATTCGATCACTCGAGTCTCGAAGAAGTTGCGTTCCTTCTTCAGATCGATCATCTCGCTCATCCACGGGAAGGGGTTCTCCTCCTGCGGGAACATCGGGTCGAGACCGATCTGCTGTGCGCGACGATTTGCGATGAATCTCAGGTAGCCCTTGAACATCGGCGCATTCAGCCCCAGCACACCTCGCGGCATTGTATCCTCAGCATAGCGATATTCCAACTCTACCGCGCGCAAAAACAACGATTTGAGCTCTTCGCGGAATTCCGCAGTCCACAAGTGCGGGTTCTCGAGCTTGATGGTGTTGATCAGATCGATCCCGAAGTTGCAGTGCATCGACTCGTCGCGCAGGATGTACTGATACTGCTCTGCAGCGCCCATCATCTTGTTCTGGCGTCCCAGCGCGAGAATCTGCGTGAAACCGACGTAGAAGAACAGGCCTTCCATCAAGCATGCGAACACGATCAGCGAGCGCAACAGCGTCTGATCCGCCTCCAGCGTACCGGTCTTGAAGTCGGGATCGGTCAGCACATCAATGAACGGGATCAGGAACTCGTCCTTGTCGCGAATCGACGCGATCTCGTGATAGGCGTTGAAGATCTCGCCCTCATCCAGACCGAGCGACTCGACGATGTACTGGTAAGCGTGCGTGTGGATCGCCTCTTCGAAGGCTTGGCGCAGCAGATATTGCCGGCACTCCGGCGCCGTGTAGTGGCGATAGGTGCCGAGCACGATGTTGTTGGCGGCCAGCGAGTCGGCAGTCACGAAGAAGCCGAGATTGCGCTTGACGATGCGGCGCTCGTCTTCAGTGAGGCCGCTCGGGTTCTTCCACAACTCGATGTCGCGCTGCATATTGATTTCCTGCGGCATCCAGTGATTCGCGCAACCGGCCAGATACTTGTCCCAGGCCCATTTGTACTTGAACGGAACCAACTGGTTGACGTCGGTCTGGCCGTTGATGATGCGCTTGTCGGCGGCGTTCACGCGACGTGACTGGCTGCCGGAAACTTCTTCGGGACGCGCGACCAGGGCCGGGTCCATCGGCGTATTGGTGAGCTGTGCGTTTGCATGCGTCGCGGGTGACACCGGCGCAAGGCCAGGTGCCGGGTTGCGAAATGCGGCGGAGCTTGCTTCGTCATCCCAATTGAGCATGGCTGATCTTCCTCAATTCTGTGTTCGTGTTCGAATGGTTGCGGCAACCGCGCGACAGCGTCGCGCGGATCTTCATGCTTACTGGCAGGCTTCGCACTCTTCGAAGCCGGGGTCGCCCGGGCGCAGCATGCAGGCCGGACCGGCCAGATCCTCGGCCGGAGCCGCCGCAGCCGGGGCTGCGTGCGCAGACACCGCGTTGAGTGCACCAGCCTTGGTGGTCGACTTCTCGGCGTGGGTGGCGCCGATGGTACGCAGGTAGTAGGTGGTCTTCAAGCCGCGCAGCCAAGCCAGCTTGTAGGTCTCGTCGAGCTTCTTGCCCGACGCACCCGCCATGTAGATGTTGAGCGACTGCGCCTGGTCGATCCATTTCTGGCGACGCGAGGCGGCTTCCACCAGCCACTTTGGCTCAACCTCGAAGGCGGTCGCGTACAGCTCACGCAAATCCTGCGGCACGCGATCGATCTTGGCCAGGCTGCCGTCGAAATACTTCAGATCGGCAACCATCACCTCGTCCCACAAGCCGCGCGCCTTCAGGTCGCGCACCAGATTCTCGTTGATCTCGGTAAATTCGCCGGACAGATTCGACTTCACGTACAGGTTCTGATAGGTCGGTTCGATACAGGCCGAGACATCGATGATGTTCGAGATCGTCGCCGTCGGCGCGATCGCCACGCAGTTCGAGTTGCGCATGCCATGCTCCTTGATGCGCGCACGCAGAGCCGCCCAATCCATGGTCTCGGAAGTGTCGACCTCGAGATAGCCGCCGCGTTCCTCGGCCAGCAGCTTGAGCGAGTCCTGCGGCAGGATGCCGCGATCCCACAGCGACCCCTGGTACGAACTGTAGTGACCGCGTTCCTCGGCCAGTTCGGTCGAGGCCCAGTAGGCGTAGTAGCAGACCGCTTCCATCGAACGGTCGGCAAATTCAACCGCTTCCATGGAGGCGTAGGGCACGCGCATCATGTGCAGACAATCCTGGAATCCCATGATCCCCATGCCGACCGGACGATGGCGCAGGTTGGAATCGCGCGCCTTCTTGACCGCGTAATAGTTGATGTCGATCACGTTGTCGAGCATGCGCATCGCGATGCGAATGGTCTTCTGCAACTTCGCGTGATCCAGCTTGCCATCAACCATGTGCGCCGGCAGATTGACCGAACCGAGATTGCAGACCGCGATTTCGGAGTCGTTCGTGTTCAGCGTGATCTCGGTGCACAGGTTCGAGCTGTGGACGACACCGACGTGCTGCTGCGGCGAGCGGATGTTGCACGGATCCTTGAAGGTGATCCACGGGTGG
>JAEZHR010000237.1 GCA_023416415.1 Pseudomonadota bacterium | reverse complement strand
TCCCAGCTGGCCGAACATCGGTCCGATGCCGCCCATCTGGAACATCAGCCACTGCATCGTCTGGTAGCGCCCGGCTGGATCCTGCGGCAGAAACTTGCCGGTTTTCTCCGCCAGATAGATCAGGATTGCGCCGGACTCGAACAATGGTAACGGTTCTCCACCCGGACCATTCGGGTCGATGAGTGCTGGAATCTTGTTGTTCGGATTGAGCGACAGAAATTCCGGCGAGGTCTGGTCATTGGTTCCAAAGTCCACCAGATGCGGCTCGTACGGCAAGCCGGTTTCCTCCAGCATGATTGACGCCTTTACGCCATTGGGTGTAGGCAGGGAATACAGCTGGATGCGGTCTGGGTGGCGCGCCGGCCACTTCTTCGTAATGGTGTATGCGGACAGATCGGTCACCTGGGCTCCGTGTATGGGATGGTGACGCCTATGCTACCCAAATGCGCAAGGCTGCGCCGAGCGCTGTCCGAAATATAGGTGGAAAGGTGACTGAAAAGGTGGACCGGATGGCTACGCGCCGACGCCCGCCACCGTCATTTCTATCGGCGCCGGCTTGTGAATACCGTAGCCCTGGCCGTAATCCACACCGAGGCTGGCAAGAAGCGACATCGTCTCTTCGTCTTCGACATACTCTGCGATGGTCTGAACTTTCAGCGCGCGGCTGATGCGCACGATGGATTCGACGATTTCGCGATCCAGCGGATTGCGCATGATATCGCGCACGAAAGCGCCATCAATCTTGACGTAGTCCAGAGGCAGGTGCTTGAGATAGGCAAACGAAGACATGCCAGTGCCGAAGTCGTCCAGCGCGAACTGGAAGCCGATCTCGCGGGCCGCGCGCATGAAGGCTGCGGCATTTGACAGGTTGGCGATGGCGACCGTCTCGGTGACCTCGAAGCACACGTCCTGCGGACGCACATTCTGGCGCGCAAGCTGCTCGCGCAGGAAATCCAGGAATTCATCGTCGGTCAGGGTGGCGCCGGAAAGGTTGATGCTGTACATCGCGTTCTCGCCGTCGGCACCGGTGCGCTGCAGGAAGGCGAACGCATGCTCGACCACCCAGCGATCAATCGCATTCATCATGCCGTACCGTTCCGCCACCGGCAGGAAAACGCCGGGTGCAAGCACGCGCTGCTCATCCTTCATGCGCAACAGGATTTCATACTTCACGCGCCCGCTCGTACCAGAATGCAGCCCACCGATGCGCTGTCGATACAGGCAGAAACGGTCTTCGTCGAGCGCCTCGATGATCCGGCCAAGCATGTCCATGCCGGCCGGGCGCTCCAGCGGAAAGCGTGCCGGGTCATAGAGGCGGATGCGGTCGCTGCCGCCCTCCTTGGCCGCATTGCAGGCCAGATCGGCTGCACGCATGAGTTCGGCCTGGTCGCCGCCATGGCGTTCCACCGATACCACGCCCACGCTGGCACCGACAGTGAAGATGCGGTCTTGCCAGACGAAGCGGAATTCTCGAATGCTGTCGCGGATGGTGCGCGCGATCTCCATTGCCTCGTCACATTGGCAGGCTCGCAGCAGCACGGCGAACTCGTCGGCACCGAGTCGCGCCAGCACGTCGCTCTCGCGCAGGCAACCCTGGATCACAAGGCCGATCTGGCGCAGCAGCTGGTCGCCAGCGTCGTGTCCGCAGGCTTCATTGACCAGCTTGAAACGGTCCAGGTCCAACATCAGCAAAGCCGCATATCCGCCCTGACTGCGCGTGGCAAGCAGGACTTCTTCCAGGCTGACCTGAAATTCGGCGCGATTGGCCAAGCCGGTCAGCGCATCGTGTCCGGCCTGCCATTCAAGCCGGCGCGACAGCTCCCGCGCCGCGGTCACGTCGCGGAAAACCAGTACCGCGCCAGTCACTTCACCGCGCGCGTCATACATCGGTCCGGCCGAATCCTCGACCTCGTATTCCTTGCCTCCCAGCCCCACCAGCAGATGGGTCGCATCTTCACACCGCATCACCTGGGCTACCGGGCGCTGGGCCGGATGCTGCAACGGACTGCGGTCTTCGAGTCGCAACAGGCGGTATACCTCGCCAAGGGGCCGACCACGGGCATCGTTGCGATGCCAACCGGTCAGCATCTCCGCCACCGGATTGATATAGGTCACGCTGCCATTGCGGCCGACCGTGATCACGCCTTCGCTGATGCTGTTGAGCGTGGCTTCAGCCAGATTCTTTTCGTCGAAGAGGAGTTTCTCGGTGCGATGAATGGCGCGCAACACAACCCAGGCCACGCCGAAAGCGGTGAGGAAGGCGAAGAAGAACATCGCCAGCACCATCCTGAAGGCCTTCTTGTTATTGGCACTGACTTCGGAGATTTCGCTATAGACATGCCTGCGCTCGAAGGCCAGCAAGCTACCGAGAGCCGTATCAAGGCCCTGCTGCGCAAGCAGCAATTCGCGCCCGAGCGGTGAGCTGCTCCCCACATCGCCGTCCGCCTTGCCGTACACAAGGGCGCGCTCGCGCGCAACGCGCAAGTTTTCGGCCGCGCGGCTGAGCTCGTTCAGCAGCTGCACTTCTTCACCGGAGACATCGTGCAAGCTGAACTGCCGCAAGTAATCGTCGAATGCGTGCTCAGACTGATCGACTGCTTTGCGCTGAACCTGCGCCCTCTCGACGCCCGACGCATCCGTATCAACGAGGAAGGTCGCATGGAAGGCCGAGCGCGTGGCATCCTGCATGGAGTGGATCAATGAAATCTTGCCGCCTCGCCCTTCGGCTGCGCTGCGCAGCGCATCGTTCATGTCCTGCAAACGCACGAAGCCGTATATGCAGGTGGAGGCCACCACCGCAACCGTGACCAGAAAACCGCCTATCAAGACGGTTGTCGAGCGGATCGGACCCGAGGCACGTAGCCAGTTCATCCCTGCCCCACAGCCGAAAAGGGTACTCCTGCGTGGCTGCGATCCGGGCTTCTGGCGGCCGCAGAGGCATGACGCGACGGGGTCGCCGCAATTCGGTTCTCGAGTCTCCGCACGTTGTTGGTTGCCTGCATGAAAGGTGCAGCAACAATAGTTCCCTTCAAATTGCACGTCAAGCATCTAAAGGACATTGCACGAGAGGCAGCGCACGGCATGGCCTTGCAATCAAGGCCATCTCTTCGGCCACAGTGTGGCGGTTTGGACCGCAGGGCAGCATCGACCACACCGTTGCTGCCCTATATGACGCCGAAAAGCAACAGCAAAACCAGCGTCAGCACTGCCGAGACGGCGATCGACCCCAGGCAGCCCAGGCGATTGGAAAAGAAGATGAACATGGATCTATAGCTCCATTCCGGGCGCCCTGCGCAGATCGACATGCAGGCCGGATGCACACCGCGCAAACCTCTTTGCACGATTTCAATACAAGCGGCGTCCACCCCTTGCAGGCCTTACCGGCAAGTGCCGGCCAGGATGCAAACACGCATGGCCGTGCCTTGACGCAAGGCGCCCCCCTTCCAGTCTCCCTTCCACGCCTCAAGCACAGCCCTGCGATTCCGTTCGGAACTGGAGCATGGCCGGGCGGCAATGTGTCTTCTGCGCAGCGTCCCGAAGGTTTTCTCTCGCGGAATCATGTACTTGCATGCACTGGCACAACCATTGCCTTGAACGAACGCAATTTCGGATTCGCAACCCATCTGCATCTCCCCCATGAAACTCTCGCTTCGCGTCACAAACCCAAAGACGCGCTCAACCTTCCTGCATGCCGCCACGCTCATGATCCTGCACGGTGCCGTCCACGCACAATCGGTGACCGGCATCGGTGACGCGGCGCTTGCCGGCAGCAGTGGCCGCATCGCAGTCAATGCCAGCGCCGGGGTCGGAAACGCGCAATCCAATCTTGCAGCCATCGCAACGGGCGACGGTGCGCAATCCGGCCTGCGCAGCACGCAGTCTGCACCAACTCTGTCGGATGGCCTTCACGCGGCCTCGGCCTCCATCGATGGGGCCGCATTTTCCGCAGTCCGTGGTGCGATTGCGGTGAATCAGGCAAGCGGTGACGGCAATGCACAGGCCAACCTCCTCGCACTGTCGACCGGAACACCCCCGGAAGTGTCGTTCGAACAGCTCGACAGCGTCACCGGCACTACACCGCCTGCGGCTACGCAGGCCGATGGACGCGCACTGAGTGCCCACGTTTCCGATTCCGCCTTTACCGGCGCCGGCGGAATCGTTCAGGTCAACCAGGCGGCGGGGGCGGGCAATCGCACGGCCAACGTCTTCGCGTTGAGCATCGCACCGCAATGAAGCATGCAGTACCCGGGCGTGCTGTTTGACGCTCAAGCAGTAGCAGCAACCGCAGTTCATTCACATCACCACTCTAAATCGTTCAGGAGGAATCTCATGAAACTCACCAAAGCCCTTATCGCAACTGCGGCGCTCAGCGCCGTCTCCGTCCCGGCATTCGCCCAGGCAGTTTTGAGCAACACGACCGACATCGACACCATTGTCAATGTTACGGGCAACGTGAGTGTCGGCGGCGCGATCGGCGTTGGCGCCGAAGCGAGTGCCGTGACCAGCAACGCTCAGGCCTCGGTCGAAAACCTGGTGATCACGGCGGGCGGCGCCAATGCCTCCAGCCTGACCGGATCGGCCAACTCGGCCACCGGCAATGTCGGCATCAACCTCGCAGCCGGTACCAGCAACGCACAGAGCAATGACGCTGCCATCGCCGCGCTGGGCGATGCCACTGACGTGTTTGCCAATGCCCAGTCCTTCTCGACTCAGATCTCTGCCGTCAATGCCAACATTGCGCTGCTGACCAACAACTCGGCGACGCTGGACAATTCCGTCAACGGCGCCACCGGCAACATCGGCGTCAACAACGCGGCCGGCTCGGGCAACATGCAAAGCAACCAACTGGCCGTCGCATCGCAGACCAGCGCCGCAGGCAACGGTACGCTGGCCACGGCAAGCGGCGAAAACAGCCAGCTCGTAACCGCCACACTCAACGGCAACCTGGACTTCGACGTGACCAACGCGGCGGTCGTCACAAGCTCGCTGCTGGCCGCGAGCGGCAACGTCGCCGCCAACGTGACCGCAGGCTACGGCAACCTGCAGCACAACAGCCTGTCGATCGCTTCGGCGCAGTAAGGTGCCCACGTCCCGCCACCATCCCCTGGTGGCGGGTTTTTCTCCCTGACTTCCCGCATATCCATGCATCTTTTCCGGCATCTCTTCCTTGCTGCCAGCGGGGCACTGGCAATCGTGCTGGTCGCGTCTGCCGTTCGTGCGGCGCCCCCACCTGATTCGGACGGCCGCATTGCTATCGCCCCCGTGGCACCCGGGCTCCCCGGCTTTTCCGTGCCCATGCGCTCGATGCGCGAGTTGCGCTATGCCGGCATGGTGCGTCAGGAAACCGACTTCACCTGCGGTGCGGCAGCGCTCGCGACCGTCCTGCAACAGATGTTTGGACGCTCGATCAGCGAGCGGGAAATCATCAATGACATGCTGGCCCACACGGACCGCGAAGAAGTTCGCAGCAGAGGTTTTTCCATGCTGGACATGAAGCATTACCTGGAGCGTCACGGCTTGCGCGGGCGCGGCTACAAGATCGATGCCCGTGTCCTGATGACGGTCAAGATTCCGGTGATTGCACTACAGACCACACGCCAGTATGCGCACTTCGTCGTTCTCAAGCGCATCCACGCAGGCATCGCCTACATCGCCGATCCTGCTCTTGGTCACCGTCAGATTCCGGTTGAAGAATTCGTCGCTGCCTGGAACGGCATCGTGTTTGCCGTGCTCGGCGACGGCCGCCAGGCCGACAACGCACTGGTCGCTTCTTCGATCCCGCGCGCCGCGCAAGATCGCGCCGCCATCGTCACACGCGCCCTGCCGCCTTTGCAGGAATTCGGCTTGTTCGGTATCGACACTTTCTAGAGGACGCCATGAAAATGCATTCAACACACATTCTCCTGCCGGCCTGCGCGGCGCTTGCACTTGCCTGCGCAAGTCCGTCCGCTAACGCTCGCCCTCTGTACAAGGTCTGCGCCATCGAAGCCAGCTGCGGCATTGCCGAGGCGGTGGACGACCACCAACTCGCGCGCGTGGCCGGCAAGTTCACGATCGCAGGCCAGGTCGTTGGCATGCGCCTGGACATGAACTCATCGTGGCAGGCCTCCAACGGACAGCGCCTCGAAGCTGCAGCCGGAATCGAGATCGCGCTTCCCGGCTCCGGTCGTGCCGGTGCCCGCTTCGATGCACAGGCCAATGCAGTCAATGGCGCCGCAGACGACACACGCACAGCATCCGAGGCCAGTGTCTACCTCGGTCAGGGACTGCGCTCGACGCGTGGAATCGGCCAGGTGATCCAGGTCGCCGGCGATAGCAATGGTGCAGCAAATCATGCCGTGATCCAGGTGGTTCAGGCGCCTTCCGCTTTCGGCAGCGCAAA
The DNA here is from genome assembly GCA_023416415.1 of Pseudomonadota bacterium. GTDB lineage: Bacteria > Pseudomonadota > Gammaproteobacteria > Burkholderiales > Burkholderiaceae_D > Noviherbaspirillum. The sequence continues at coordinate 1,809 of JAEZHR010000237.1, read as the reverse complement.
CGGCCAGGCGAGCGCCGGAGCAAACGGCGCAGACGGTGTACGCGCCAGCGTCGAGATCGGCGCCAGGGGCGTGTTCCTCGATCTGACTCTGCCCGGCGCTGGCAACGCCAGCCAGCAGGTGAACATAGCGGACTCCGGGGCGATCCGGCAGCACATCCAGATCGCCGCACACGACCAGCAAGTCGTCAACCGGATGCAGCTTCAGCTGCAGGTTCAGCCTGCCACGCGCACGGCGATCGCCATGCATGGAATGGGCAACGCTCTGAACATGCTGCGCGTACGCTGAACCGATGTCGGATGTGCCCTCGGGCGATGCATGTGCTGCTTTCCAACAAATTGCAGTGCACGAGCGTGACTGCGCGCGAAAGCCCCGGGAGCCCCTGTCCTTGACTATTGCAATTTGAAGAGACCCTCATGAAAATCCGGAAGCTGGCAGGCATGACCGCCGCCACGGTCCTGCTCTCCCCGCTCCCTGCAGCGGCACTGACCCAGGCCGAACTCGACGAGATGGTGACCACAGCGCGCCATCTCACGCACCGCTACGAAGAACAACAGCGCACAATCCATGCCCTGCACCGCCGCGTGCAGGAACTGGAACAGCGTCTGCTCGGTGCGTCGAATGAACACCTTGCGGTGGTGCGCGGGCGTGGCGACACGCCCATCTCGCCTTCCGGCAATCCGCCCATGGCGCAAGCCATCGCTCAGGTCAACAACGGCTACGCGCCGCAAGTGGCGCAGAACGCGCAGTCGCTGCCCGGCGTCGACCCGAGCGCCGCCTCGACACAGCAAACGGCAACCCAGCAGCAAGCCATTGCCACCAGCCAGGGCGAGGGCATCTTCGATCGCCGCTTCACCATCGAGCAGGGACTGACCTACACGCACTACGACCGCCGCAGCCTGGTGCTGAACGGCTTTCTCGCGCTGGACGCCATCCTGCTCGGCCAGATCGACCTGCAACAGATCAAGACCGACCAGCTGCAGTACGACATCACCGCACGCTGGAACTGGAACGACCGCCTGAGCACGGATGTGAACCTGCCCATGCTCTATCGGCGCGCGAACTACATATCCGGCGGCGCCGGCGGCTCGGCCGCCAGCGTCAGCGACGCCTCCAGCGACTCCATGTCGGTAGGCGATGCGAACCTCGGCCTGTACTACCAGTTGCCCAAGTCCGTACCGACCGATCTCGACTGGATCGCAAGCGTACGTCTGCGCGCGCCGACCGGCCGCCATCCGTTCGGCATCAAGCTGCGCAGTCCGGACCCGAGCAACAACAACCTGGTCGTTCCGTCGCGCCAGCCGACCGGCAACGGAATCTGGGGCGCAAGCGTGGGCGTGGCGGTCCTCAAGACCCTCGATCCATTGGTCCTGTTCGGAAATATCGGCATTACCTACAACGTCAAGCGCAGCTTCGACGATCTCTCCAGCGTGGTCGGACAAACCCAGCCGGGCGACGTCAAGCTCGGCAATGCCCTGTCCTTCGGCGCCGGCTTCGCGGCCGCGCTGAATTAAAAGATGTCGATCAGCTTCTCCTCCTCCCAGCTGATCCAGCAGGCGGCGCGGCTGCGCGCCGAGGGCGGTCCCTGGGTACGTCAGGCCGGCACGGACGTCAATTCTTCAACCTTCAACGCCAGTCTGACCCAGCTGCTTTCGCCGCGCCTGTCCATGGTCGGGACGGTCTCGATAGGACTCACGCCGGACGCGCCGGACTATTCGGTCGGCATCCGGTTTCCTTACACATTCTGAGTGCCAGATCGCTGAATCGAGATGGCGTGAACAATGCAGCAAGGAGCAATGCAGCAAAAAAAT
>JAEZHR010000327.1 GCA_023416415.1 Pseudomonadota bacterium | reverse complement strand
CTTCCGAGGATGGACAGGCGCAGCTGCTTGTTGTCGCCGCCGACGCCGTCGAGCGCGCCGACGTGGGTGACCGTGATGCCGGCCACGCGCGCGAGCCGATCGCGCATGGGGACGGCCAGCAGGGAGGTCGTGCGCTCGCGCTCGGCGCGCGGAATCAGGCGCATGTAGGTGGTGACGTAATTCTTGCCCTGGGCCGAGCCGGAATTGATGGTGGTGTAGATGTCACGCACTTCCGGGAATTCGCGCAGCGCTGCTTCTACCTGACGCGCCTTGGTTTCGGTGAGTTCGAGTGAGGTGCCGACGGGAGTGTGATAGTTGACGCCGATTTCCGAGTAGTCGGCCTGCGGGACGAATTCGCTGCCGATCAGCCCTGACGCCGGCAGGGCCAGGCCGCCAACGAAGGTGGCCAGCGCGAGCAGCATGGTCGACTTGCGTTGGGTGAGCGACCAGCGCAGCATGACCTGGTAGCTGCGCGACATCCATTGCACCGAGCGGTCGAACACGGCCAGCAAGCGTCCGATGGTGGCCGCATACCAGCCTTTCTTCTGCGCCCCATCGCCACCATGCACGGCCGGATCGTGCCAGACGGCCGAGAGCATCGGGTCCAGCGTGAAGGAGACGAACATCGAGATCAGCACGGCGGCAGCCACCGTGATGCCGAACTGGTGGAAGAAGCGGCCGATGATGCCACCCATGAAGCCGACCGGCAGGAAGACCGCGAGGATGGAGAAGGTGGTGGCCAGCACGGCCAGACCGATCTCGCGCGTACCTTCGAGGGCGGCGGTGCGGTGGTCCTTGTAGCGGCCGTTCACTTTCATGCCGGCATGGCGGACGATGTTCTCGCGCACGACGATGGCGTCGTCGATCAGAAGACCCACGCACAGCGACAGCGCCATCAGCGTGATCATGTTGACCGTGAAGCCGAACATGTACATGAACAGGAAAGTGCCGATCAGCGCCACCGGCAGGGTCAGACCGGTGATGACGGTCGAGCGCCAGGAGTTCAGAAACAGGAAGACGATCAGAATCGTCAGGAATGCGCCTTCCAGCATGGTCTGGTTGACATTCTTCACCCCCACGCGGATCTGGCGCGAGCCGTCCTGCACGACATCCACTTTCACGCCCGGGTACAGCGATTCCAGGCGCGGTTGCAGTTCCTGCAAGGCTTCGTGGATGCCGTCCACCACCGCGATCGTGTTCTGGTCCTGCGCCTTCTGGATGGCCAGTGCCAGCGTGCGCTGACCGTTGTAAAGCGCCAGGCTTTCCTGCTCTTCCTGGCTGTCGACGACGGTCGCAACCTGGGACAGCAGCACTGGCTGGCCTCCGCGGCGGGCGACAATGATCTTGCCGAATTCTTGCGGGTCGCGCACGCGGCCCTGAATCTGAACCACCGTTTCGCTGGTCGCCGTGCGCAGGGCGCCGGTGGGCAGCTCCTGGTTTTCATTGCGCAGGGCATTGATCACCTGGTCGATGCCCACGCCCAGCGCTTCCAGCTCGCTCGGCTTGACGTAGATCTGGATCTCGCGGCGCAATCCGCCGACCAGCGATACCGACCCAACGCCCTCGACGTTCTCCAGGCGCTTCTTGATGATCTGTTCGGCGATGCGGGTGAGCTCGCGCAGGTCGCGCGGGTGTGCGTTGTCATTGGTGACGGACAGCGCCATGATCGGCGCGTCCGCCGGATCGAAGCGCATCACGCGCGGCTCTTCCACTTCACGCCGGAAACCGGCCTTCACCAGGGCGATCTTCTCGCGCACGTCCTGGGCCGCCTGGGCCGGATCGACGGTCAGGCTGAATTCAATGATGACGACCGAAGAGCCTTCATAGGAGCGCGAGAACAGCGCATTGATGCCGCTGATCGTGTTGACCGCTTCCTCGACCTTGCGCGTGATGTCTGATTCCACGGTCTCCGGCGAGGCGCCCGGATAGTCGGTCTGCACCACGACCACTGGAAAGGTCACGTCGGGGAACTGGTCGACCGGCATGCGGTTGTACGAAAAGATCCCGAGCACGACCAGCGCGGCCATCATCATGGTCGCGAAGACCGGGTTGTTGATGCTGATGCGGGTGAACCACATGGGCGGCCTGGTTTATGGGTGTTGTGTTTACCGACGGGCCTGCGCCTGGACGATGCTCGCCGGGATGCCGGTACGCAGTGCACCGAGGTTGGCACGCACCACCTGCGTGCCTGCGGAAAGGCCACCGGCGATCTCGATTGCCGCGCCGCCGTCATTGCTGCCCGCAATACCGAGCGTGACCGGCTTTCGCGCCAGCTTGCCGTCTTCGATCGCGTATACGTAGCTCGCGTCGGCATCATTGCGGATCGCGGATTGCGGCAGCACCAGGGCGGCGTTGCGGCTCGCCAGCGTCAATTGCGCCTGCGCGAACATGCCGGCGCGCAGCGTGGCATGCGGATTGTCGATCTGGATGTACACCATGATCGAACGCGAGCCGGGGAGGGTGGCGGGGCTGATGCGTGCAACCTTGCCGCTGAAGGGCGCGCCGATGCCTTCGACTCGCACCTGCACCGGCTGCCCGAGCGAGACGTGGATGATGTCCGGGGCCGGAACGGCCGCTTCCAGTTCGAGTTGTGACAGGTCGACCACGTCCAGCAGGCGGTTGTCGGGAGACACCTTTTCACCGGGCTGCACGCTGCGGCTTGCAACGAGTCCGGAGATGGGCGCGCGGACCACGGTGTCGGTCAACGCCTTCTGCGCGACTTCCAGCGCTGCACGTGCGGAGTCGACGTTGGCGCGCGCGATCTCGTACTGGCTCTGTGCGTTGTCGAAGGCGTTGCGGGAGATGAATCCCTTGTCCATCAGCGCCCGGTTGTTGTCGCGCGTCTTGGCAGCGATATCGAGCTGACCGCGCGATGCGGCCAGCGCGCCGCGCGCCTGGTCCACGCGCGCCTCGTAGTCGCGCGTGTCCATGCGAACCAGCACCTGCCCGGCCTTGACG
>JAEZHR010000307.1 GCA_023416415.1 Pseudomonadota bacterium | reverse complement strand
GCGTCGACGTCGGCCGGTCCTTCTTCGGCTTCCACCTGTCCGGTCAGAATCGCTTCCGGCGTGAGCAAGCCCGCGCCGTACAGGTTCCAGATCTCCTTGCCGTACTGTGTTTGCGCCAGCTCCGGCACGAACTGGCTGAACCAGGTCGTGAGATTCGCCACGTCACGTTCCAGCATCGCTTCCGCCTCGGTATTGCTGGCCGCATCAATCGCCTGGGGCAGGTCGATGATCACCGGACCGTCCGCATCGACCAGGATGTTGTACTCGGAGAGATCGCCGTGGATCACGCCCGCCAGCAGCATCAGCACCACCTGGTGCAGCAAGTCCGCGTGGTAGGTGCGCGCCATTTCCGGCGTCAGCACGACATCGTTCAAGCGGGGGGCGACATTGCCATCGGCATCGGTCACCAGGTCCATCAGCAGAACGCCCTCCAGGCAAATGTGTGGCCTGGGCACCCGGACTCCTGCGGCGGCCAATCGGTACAGCGCATCCACTTCAGCGTTCTGCCACACCTCTTCCTGCATCTTGCGGCCGTAGCGCGTGCCTTTCTCCATCGCGCGCGCCTGGCGGCTGTTGCGTACCTTGCGTCCTTCCTGATAGGAGGCGGCCTGGCGAAAGCTGCGCTGGCTCGCCTCCTTGTAGACCTTCGCACAACGGATGTCGTCGCCGCAACGCACGACATAGACGGTCGCTTCCTTGCCACTCATGAGCTGCCGGACGACGCCATCGATCAGGCCTTCATCAACGAGCGGCTGGAGTCTCTTGGGGATTTTCATGGGCGGGGCGCTCGTCAAAGTCAAATGGAAGGGCACGCGGCAGCGGCATGCAGGGAAGGGCAACGAATAGTACCAAGGCAGCGTTCGTTGCATTGGCCCGGCATGCAGCGAATTTGCCTGTGCGCCCTCATTTCGCCGATACATGGCAAAGGGGCGGTCTGGGGCGCGCCCTTGCGCATCGGGCGGTTCCATGCCATTCCACCAGGGAGCAAAGAAGCATGAGCAGGAGCCGGACACCAGGAAGGTGACAATGACGGGTCTCCTGAAGGCGCCGAATGGAAAAGGCTGCGGAAAAATTGAAGAAGGCAGCATTGAAGCGCCCGCAAGTCGGCGCAGCCAGACGCGGGCAACTTCAAGCAGTCTGCCGAGCGCCGCCGGCCGTACCGAGCCGCCGTGCGACGGCTTTTATTTTTTCGGTCTGGCTGCGCGCTTTGGCCGCATCTGAGGCGACGCATCGTTTCTCTGCCCGAAAATCGTCTGCGCGTCCTGCACGGCGCGTTCCTGCGTACGCATTTCCGGCACCTCATCATGCAGCGTGAAGTAATCCGCCGCCTGCGCGCGCATCACCAGCTTGATCGCGGCATCGTCGGTGAGGTCATACATTTCGGTGAGAAGCGTGGTCACTTCGTCCAGGTAGTCTTCGTAAGTCATCATGCGCGCTGTTCAATGGGGGGAGTCAACCGCGCAGTATAGACACGCCGCCTTCAGCATGCGCAGCAAGGCAGCGTCGCCCTCTGGCTGGGCACGTCGCGCAACTTGCCGCAAAGCCATTAAATCCGGAAATACCATCCGTCCGGATGGTAAATGGATGGGAACCGGAGGATAACGGGCCGGTCCTATGCTGCAGGAGGCTCATCATGGCAAACGCTTTGCAGGACCCTCGGTCCAGGATGGCCGATACCGAAAAAATCACCATCAACCTCGGGCCCGTCGACTTGGGCCAGATCGATCTGCTGGTGCAGGAAGGCTTCTATTTCAACCGCACCGATCTGATACGCACGGCCATCCGCAACCAGTTGCAGGTACACGCGGATGTCATCCGGCAGTCCGTCGCGCGCAAGCGCCTGGTACTCGGAATGCAGCATTTCACGCGCAACGAGCTCGAAGCCCTGCGTGCGAGTGGCGAGCGGCTGGACATTCAGGTGCTGGGCCTGGCCAGCATCGCCGCCGACGTCACGCCCGAGCTGGCGCTTGCCACCATCGACACCATCACCGTGCTGGGTTTGCTGCAGGCCAGCTCCGCCGTCAAGGCCGCACTGGCCGAACGGATTCACTAGGAACCCCATGAAACTCAACGAAACCTTTCTCGCGCAAATGCGCGAAGCCACCGCTTTGCTTCAGAGTGAAGGCCCTGCAGCCGCGACCGTCGCCATCCAGCGTGCATTGAACGCAAGCGAAGGCCCGTTCGATGAACCGCCGCCCGCGCCCGATCACCCGAACCGGCAGGTGCTGCAGGACGATGCGACCGAAGCGAGACAGCGCCGGGCAGCGCCGCCCGAAGGCGGACACGAGCACGGGAACGCGAGTGCGAACACGCGCACGAACGCGCGCACGAACGAGCACAGCAATGAGCACAACAACGTCCACGCAAAAGCGTCTGCTTGTGCCGCCGACAGATTCCGACGCATGCGTGCCGGTGTCTGGGATGGAAGCATCGCCGGCCAGGCACAGGACGAGATCGAAGATGCCGAAGTCAGTCAGCACGACACTCCGGACAAGGGACGCTTTCTCTCCGGTTCCTGCAGCAACATGGCCGGCACGCGCACCTACAAGCTCTACGTCCCGAGCGGCTACACCGGCGCGCCGCTACCGCTGGTCGTCATGCTGCATGGTTGCACCCAGAACCCGGACGATTTCGCTCGCGGCACCGGCATGAACGCCCTCGCCGAAGAACAGAACTTCTTCGTTGTCTACCCGGCGCAGGCGAAGAGCGCCAACAACGCGAACTGCTGGAACTGGTTCCAGCCCACCCACCAGGCGCGCGACCGGGGCGAGCCCTCGCTGATCGCCGACATCACGCGCAAGGTCGCGCGCGAATACGCGGTCGATGATCAACGCATCTATGTCGCCGGCCTTTCCGCAGGCGCGGCCATGGCGCTCATACTCGGTGCGCGGTATCCGGACTTGTATGCCGCCGTCGGCGTGCACAGCGGCTTGCCGATCGGAGTCGCACGCGACGCTGCATCCGCGTTTGCCGCCATGAGAGGCGGCAAGGGAAAGACCTCCCCGCGCGCCGCGACCGCTCATCCGCCGGCGAGCCTGACCCACGTGGTTCCCGTCATCGTCTTTCACGGCGACCGGGACCGAACCGTCCACTTCTCGAACGGTGATCGGGTGCTGCGACAATGCATCGCCTCTGCGGCGCTGGATCGCAGCGCGCCCCGCGCCGAGGTCAAAAGCACGGCCAACGGCCGGCGCTACACGCGCATTCTGCATCGCACGGAAGAAGGGCGTGTGATTGCGGAGCACTGGACCTTGCATGGCGCCGGCCACGCATGGGCCGGCGGAAGCGGAAAGGGGTCGCATACGGACACAACAGGCCCTGACGCATCGCGCGAAATGGTCCGATTCTTTTTCAGTCATGCCCGGCAGAAGCGCCCTTCCTGAGCGCCGCGAATGACGAAAAACTTGCCATCGTGCTGCCTTGAACAGGAATGCGGCAACAGGCACCCATTGTCGTGGTCCGAGATTGCCCGCAAATGCGCACCAGCGGCTGCCGGTACGTGATTGCAATGCGAAATTTCCCGGCACGCGGCCGATGGCAACCCCTTGTCCACTGCACGACCCCGGAGGGCGGCAAGCCCGCCTTGCGCGGAACTCGCCAGTGCAGCAGGAATCGCACGAATGCGAGCCCGACCACGTGCCAACGCGCATGCCTTCAGGCCGTTGTGCCCGTTGTGTCTCCTCTTCAGGGATCAAGGCAATGAAATCGATGTTGGCAGACGAGAATGTCTACCGCTACGTGCTCGCACATACGCTGCGTGAGCATCCGGAGCAGACGGCGTTGCGGGAGGCGACCCGTTCCTACCCCCACGCCGGCATGCAGATTTCGCCCGAGCAAGGGCAGTTCATGAGCTTGCTCGTCAAGCTGCTCGGGGCGCGCCGTGCCATCGAAATCGGCGTGTTTACAGGCTATGGCACGCTCTGCGTTGCACTCGCGCTGCCGGAGGACGGCTTGATCGTTGCGTGCGACATCGACGAAGCCGCGCCGCGAGTCGGCATTCCGTACTGGGAGCGTGCAGGCGTCGCGCGAAAGATCGCCCTGCAGATCGGGCCGGCCGCCAGCACGCTGGCCGCGCGGATCGCACGCGGCGAAAGCGGGGAGTACGACTTCGTCTTCATCGACGCGGACAAGATCGCGTACGACACCTACTACGAGTCCTCGCTGCAACTGCTGCGCACAGGCGGGCTCATCATGCTGGACAACACGCTGCGCAATGGCGAAGTCGCCTATCCGTCCGACCGCGAGGACGTGCGTGCCATGCAGGCGCTGAACGAGAAGCTCCATCACGACCCGCGCATCGACATGGTGCTGCTTCCGATCAGCGACGGCGTGACGCTGGTCCGCAAGCGCTGACCGGTCGTACTGTTCTGCATATGGCTCCGGAAAGCGCGGCATCTGCGCTGCTCAGGCCATGCGCCGCTACGATCGGCATTGTGGCCGGTTCATCAAACCGACTTCCCGGCCAGGCTCAACCTGATCTTCTCGATCGCGCGCGAGGGCGCCAGTCCCTTCGGACACACCTCGGTGCAGTTCATGATGGTGCGGCAGCGAAACAGGCGATACACGTCGTTCAGATCGTCCAGCCTTTTGTCCGTCGCCTTGTCGCGACTGTCGGCAATGAAGCGGTAGGCCTGCAGCAGGCCGGCGGGGCCGACGAACTTGTCCGGGTTCCACCAGAACGACGGGCACTGGCTGGAACAGCACGCGCACAGGATGCATTCATACAGGCCGTCCAGTTTCTCGCGCTGCTCGGGCGATTGCAGCCGCTCGCGCTCGGGCGGCGGATCGTCGTTGATCAGGTAGGGCGTGATCGAGTAGTACTGCTTGAAGAACAGCGTCATGTCGACGATCAGATCGCGGATCACCGGAAAGCTCGGCAGCGGTCGCAACACGACCGGCTCTTTCAGTCCGCGAACCGGCGTGATGCAGGCCAGGCCATTGCGGCCGTTGATGTTGATGGCGTCCGAGCCGCACACGCCTTCGCGGCACGAGCGGCGTATCGAAAGCGAGTCGTCGTGCATCTTGATGCGCAGGATCGCATCGAGCAGCATATGGTCGCTCGGCTCCAGCGCGATGTCGTAGTCCTGCATGTACGGACGGCTATCGCGGTCGGGGTCGTAACGATAGATGGAAAATTTCATCATTGCTCCAGGAGCGAGAACTGCTCGGGGGGGTAAGTGATGCGCAGGCCATCCACATGCGCCCATGGCGTCAGCTTGTGCAGCGTGCGTGCTTTCGCTCCGACGATGTCTTCGACGCGCACGCCGCGCACCGTGAGCGCGTCGGCAATCAGCGAACGGTGGCAGCGCCACGGCAGCGCTTCCGCGCACATCAGCGCGCAACGCTCGGTGGCGGCGAGCCGTGCAAGCTGTTCGACCTGCCCGGCGAACTCCGGCGTCTGCATGTAATCGGCATAGCCGCGAAACGAGGCATTGCGCCAGCCGCCGTTCGGCGAATCGGTGCGTGCGTGGCGCAGGCCGCCAAGGCCGGGCAGGTGCGTGTACCGGATGCCGGCCGCCTGCAGCGAGGCGGGCAGCACGTCGATGCCGAACTGCGAGTTGTGCCTCGAGCGCGGCACCGTGCGCACATCGAGCACATGCACAACGTCGTTGATCCGCAGCAGTTCGATGAACTCGTCCAGCGGATGCGTCGAATGGCCGATCGTGCAGATCAGCGGCTGGCCGGCATTCGTGGCATCCGCGCGCGCCGCCATGTCATCCCCGCGCAGCCAGCAGCAGGATCTGCATGACCCACAAGCCCAGCCCGATCAGCACGAATGCGAGCGCTGCCAGCAGCGCAATGCGCAGCGGCAGCACGCGCACGTAGTCCAGCATCACGTCGCGTAGCCCGACCCATGCATGCAGCAGCAGCGCGACGAAAAACACGGCGGTCGCGACCAGCACGAACGGGCCGGTGATCCAGTGCTGCCACTCGGCATAGGAGCGCGGCCGGTCGAAGATGAAATGCAGCAGCGCGAACACGATGAACAGCAGCATGTAGACGGCGGTGAAACGCTGCACCATCCATGCGCGCAAACCGGTGAGCGCTCTCCTCAAAACACCGCTCCCACGCTCAGCAGCGCGATCGCGATGCCGGCGCAATTGACGATCCACGCGCTGGTGCGCGCCGCATGCAGATGCGAGCCAACATCGATGTCGCTGAGCAGGTGGCGCACGCCGGCCAGCAGATGATGCGCAAGCGCCCAGATGAAAACGATGGTCAGCAGCTTGACCGCAGGGAAGGCGAACAGCGCGGCGATGCGCGCAAAGCCTTGCTGCCCCTGCAGGGACAGATGCAGCAGATAGATGGCAAGCGGAATGCCGAGCGCAAGGATGACGCCACTGATGCGGTGCGAGATCGACGTGATTGCGCCGACCGGCATCGCGATCTGCATCAGATTGAAAAATACCGGCCGACGATCGTGCATGGTCCGCCTCAGGGAATGGGAATGACTGCCACTCCGACGAGGGAGTTGCCACTTCGGCAGAAGTTCCGCGCGGTGCGGGGGAGATCGCCTGCGCCGCCGGAAATTCTTGCTGGCGAAGGAGCCGATCCGGTTGTCGGCTTGCGCCCGGCGCGGCAGGCAGCCTCCCGGTGCGCGATCGGCGCCGCATCGCGGCTGAGTCGGCCCGCATGCCCTCCGGCAACGCACGCGCTCCGGCCAGCGTGCCGGTCATTGAAAGGAGTCATTCCACGCGAAAACGTATTGCCTTCATCGAAACTGCGACCCTTGCAATTGCGCCGGTGTCGTGCGCGGCAACCGGAGAAGTGATATTTCATGCAACACACCTCCTGAGGCAAGAGTGGAGGCACATGCAGAAACATCCCATATTCATGGGTGCCTTGATA
>JAEZHR010000234.1 GCA_023416415.1 Pseudomonadota bacterium | reverse complement strand
AGTACGGGGTGACCAACACCTTCCTGTTTCCCACGGCGCTGAAGATGATGATGAAGGCCTTTCCGACACCGCAGCGGCATTTCCGACTCAGCTTGCGGGCGATCATGAGCGCGGGCGAGGCAGTCGGGGACGCCGTCTTCGACTGGTGCCGCTCCGCCCTGGGCGTGACGCCGAACGAGATGTTCGGCCAGACCGAGATGAACTATATCGTCGGCAACAGCGCGCAACACTGGCCCGCAAAAGCCGGCAGCATGGGGCGCCCATACCCGGGGCATCAGGTCGCTGTCATCGACGATGCTGGCGCTCCGCTGCCGCCCCGCGAAGCCGGCGAAGTCGCCCTGCACCGCAAGGACATCCACGGCCATCCCGATCCGGTCATGTTCTTAGGCTATTGGAAAAACCCGAATGCCACGCAGGCGAAGTTCACCGGCGACTGGTGCCGTACCGGCGACCTGGCATACATGGATGAGGACGGCTATCTCTGGTACCAAGGGCGGGCGGACGACATGTTCAAGGCGGCCGGCTATCGCATCGGCCCGTCCGAAATCGAGAACTGACTGGTCAAGCACCCGGCAGTAGTGAACGCGGCGGTAGTGCCCAGACCGGATCCCGAGCGGGGCAACGTGGTGAAGGCTTATGTCGTTCTTGCCCCAGGCATCGAGCGCGGCGTGGTCGCGGAGGCGCGGCTGATCGCGGAGCTCCAGGCTCATGTGCGCGGCAGGCTGGCGCCCTACGAATACCCGAAGGAAATCGAGTTCATTGACGAGTTGCCCATGACCACGACCGGCAAGGTTCAGCGTCGCGTGCTGCGCCAGCGCGAAGCCGAGCGGGCAGCGCGCCTCTAGCAAGACACCTACTGGCCGCTGGTGGCCGGCGCAGCGCCGCTATCGGCCTGTTGCGCCGCCCGATCCTGCTCGGCTTGCTGCGACTCCTGCGCCTCGGTTTCCAGCCGGCGCCCGAGCTCCTGCATCTGCTCGCCGGTCTTCTCCGCGATCTTGTTCAACTGCTCTCCGGTTTGGTCAAGCGCCTGATCGATGCGAGCCCCTACCCGTTCCGCCGGCCCCTTTGCCTGCGATTCGCCTGCCTGCCGCTCGCAAGCAGCCAGACCTACTGCCAGAATCGTTGCCAGTGCCCCGCCTGCGAGCACCCGAAGTCGGCGTGCCTCCTTCGTTCCCATGAATTTCCCTCCTTGCCGGGTGACTCTGGTCGGACTGCCGCTGTTAGGGGAAGTTTTCAAGGAATCAAATCCATTTGTGACGACACAAGCACCCGACTTGCCGATGTCCGGCCGGGTAGAATGACGTCTTTTCACTTCCGTCTTGGGCATCATGGCCATCTACCAGCTCGGCGAACACGTTCCGCAGATCGATCCCTCCGCCTATGTTGCCGACAGCGCGAACATTATCGGCAAGGTCCGTATCGAAGCCAGTGCAAGCGTGTGGTTCGGAACGACGATTCGTGGGGACAACGAACTGATCTCCATTGCCGAAAACAGCAATGTCCAGGAAAACTGCGTGCTCCACACGGACCCGGGCATGCCGTTGACCATCGAACGCAACGTCACGGTCGGCCACCAGGCCATGCTGCATGGCTGCACGATCGGCGAAGGTTCGCTCATCGGCATCCAGGCCGTCGTTCTCAACGGCGCACGCATCGGCCGCAATTGCCTGGTCGGTGCCGGCGCCATAGTCACCGAAGGCAAGGAGCTTCCGGACAATTCCCTGATCCTCGGCGCGCCTGCCAAGGTCGTGCGCACGCTTTCGGAGCAGGATGTGGCACGCATTCAACTGGGCACGCAGACTTATGTCACCCGGGCGCAGATGTTCAAGAGCGAACTCAAACGCGTCGGCTGAAGCCGCCGCAAGAAGGACCCAATGGATTCACTGAAACGCTTCATGTTCGAGAACGCCGCCGTGCGCGGTGAGCTCGTTGAGATTTCCGATGCCTGGCGCGAAATCCAGGCACGCAAGGCCTATCCGCCCGTCGTCAGCAAACTGCTCGGGGAAATGACAGCTGCCGGCGCCCTGCTCTCCGCCAACCTGAAATTCAATGGCATGTTGATCATGCAGATTCACGGCGACGGACCGGTTCGGTTGCTGGTGGTGGAATGCGACTCCGAACTGCGCTTGCGCGCCACTGCAAAGCTGGCGCCGGACGCGGATATCCCGGACAACGCCAGCCTGGCGGAACTGGTGAACGCCAGTGGCCGCGGTCGTTTCGTGATTACGCTCGACCCCAAGGACAAACTGCCGGGCCAGCAGCCCTATCAGGGCATCGTGCCGCTGGACGGCGATTCCGTGGCGAACGTAATCGAGAACTACATGATGCGTTCCGAGCAGCTCGATACACGCATTTGGCTGGCGGCGGATGAGAACGTCGCACGCGGGCTCCTGTTGCAAAAGCTGCCGCGTGAAGGAGGGATCGGTGCGCCGAGCGAGGACGCCGAAAGCTGGAACCGCATCACGACTCTGGCCGCCACCCTGCGCCACGAGGAAATGCTCTCCACCGATATCGACACGCTGATGCGCCGCTTGTTCTGGGAAGAAACGCTGCGCGTGTTCGAGCCGAGCCATCCGAGTTTTGAATGCAGCTGCACGCGTGAAAAGGTCGGCAACATGCTGAAGATGCTGGGCAAGGAAGAAGTCGATTCCGCCCTGGGCGAGCTGGGCCAGCTGGCGATCAACTGCGATTTCTGTGGCCAGCACTACGCCTTCGACAAGGTCGACTGCGCCCAGCTGTTCGCTACCGACACGCCCGGCGATGGAATGCAGCCGGCGAGCGGGACGCGGCATTAGGACCTGTCGGCCCCATGCGCGGGATGCGGTCGCAGCGCAATGCGCCTTGCAGCAAAGCGCTGCGATTCATCAGCTTCCTGTCCCTGTAACAGCGGATTGCATGTTTCCCCGCCTGCATTCCGCGTGCACTCCTTCCCGGCAGTCTCTTCCAACCCGGATCACGGGCACATCGACCTTCGACTGAAGGCTGCTGTTCCGGAGGCAATGATGTTCAGAAACATCCGGCCTGTGCGAACCGGTGACCGGACGGGCAGCAATGCCACAGCACTTTGCAGGCTCATCTTCTGGTCAGAAGCTTGACGCCTGCCATGACCTGCCGCACCGGCCTTGCACAGGAGAATAGTGGGTCTGGGTCTGCCACTCCTCGCTCAAGACCCGGACCGGTTCCCGCTTTTGCGCACCACCGCGTTCTACTCGATCTGAACTCATTCACCGGAAGCAGATCCTGCTGCCGGTGAACGCGCATCCGGCTCGAAGATCTGGATGAAGATCTCGTCGCTCTTGATCATCCCCAGCTCGTAGCGCGCCCGCTCCTCAACCGCGCCGGTTCCCTCGCGCAGATCGCGCACTTCGGATTCCAGCATCGCATTGCGCGCGCGCAGTGCATCGTTCTTCCTGTTCGCATCGCTGACCTGGTTGTCCAGATCCCAGACGCGCAGCCAGCCCCCCTTCCCCATCCAGAGCGGGTACTGAATCAGAAGCAGCAGGGCTGCGAGGCTGAGGGTGATCAGGCGCATGGCCGCATTCTACGCCGCGAAAAAACGGCCGGTGCAGTACCGGCCGTTATTGGTGCAGCGCGTGCTGAATTCAGCGCAGGTTGTAGAACGCGCTACGACCCGGATAGCTGGCGATGTCGCCCAGGTCTTCTTCGATGCGCAGCAACTGGTTGTACTTGGCCATGCGGTCCGAGCGCGACATCGAACCGGTCTTGATCTGCAGCGCATTGGTGCCGACGGCGATGTCTGCGATCGTGGAGTCTTCGGTTTCGCCGGAACGGTGCGAAATGACGGCCGTGTAGCTGGCGCGCTTGGCCATTTCAATGGCGGCGAAGGTCTCGGTCAGGGTGCCGATCTGGTTGATCTTGATGAGGATCGAGTTGGCGATGTTCTTCTGGATGCCTTCACGCAGGATCTTGGTGTTGGTGACGAAGAGGTCATCACCGACCAGTTGCACCTTCTTGCCCAGCGCGTTGGTGAGCGTGGCCCAGCCATCCCAGTCGTTCTCGGCCATGCCGTCCTCGATCGAGAGGATCGGGTACTTGTCGCACCACGTGGCGAGCAGGTTGGTGAAGTCATCGGACGAAAGCGTCAGACCTTCGCCGGCCAGGTGGTACTTCCCGTCCTTGTAGAACTCGGAGGCCGCGCAGTCCAGACCGAGCGCGATCTGGGTGCCCGGCTCGTAGCCGGCCTGTTCGATAGCCTGCAGAATCAGCTTGATCGCTTCTTCGTGATTGGCAACCGAAGGGGCAAAGCCGCCTTCGTCGCCAACCGCAGTGGTCAGGCCTTTGTCGTGCAGGATCTTCTTCAGCGTGTGGAACACTTCGGCACCGTAGCGGATCGCTTCACGGAAGCTCGGTGCGCCGACCGGGATGATCATGAATTCCTGGAGGTCCAGGTTGTTGTCGGCGTGGGCACCGCCGTTGATGACGTTCATCATCGGTACTGGCATCTGCATCGCGGCAGAGCCGCCCAGATAGCGGTACAGCGGCAGGCCGGACTCTTCGGCGGCGGCCTTGGCAACAGCCATCGATACGGCCAGCATGGCGTTGGCACCCAGGCGCGCCTTGTTGTCGGTACCGTCGAGGTCGATCAGGGTACGGTCGAGGAAAGCCTGCTCATTGGCGTCCAGGCCCATGATGGCTTCCGAAATTTCGGTGTTGATGTTCTCGCAGGCCTTGAGCACGCCCTTGCCCATGTAGCGGCTCTTGTCGCCATCGCGCAGTTCGATGGCTTCGCGCGAACCCGTCGAAGCGCCGGACGGCACTGCCGCACGGCCCATCACGCCGGACTCGAGCAGCACGTCGCACTCGACGGTCGGGTTGCCGCGCGAATCGATCACTTCGCGGCCGATGATGTCAACGATGGCACTCATTGTTCTTCTCCCAATAAAAAGATAATTCTTTGCGGCTCCGCTACGAGAAGTCGGCTTCGAGGAAGCCGTGCTTCTTCACGCTGCGATCAAGGTCGACCAGAGTCGAGAGCAGCGCCTTCATGCGTCCAAGCGGCACGGCGTTGGGGCCGTCCGACTTGGCTTCGGCCGGGTTCGGATGGGTCTCCATGAACAGACCGGCAATGCCGACCGCAACCGCAGCACGCGCCAGCACCGGCACGAACTCGCGCTGACCGCCCGAAGACGTGCCCTGCCCGCC
>JAEZHR010000282.1 GCA_023416415.1 Pseudomonadota bacterium | reverse complement strand
CTGGAGCTCAGGGAGCTTGTCGGCCAAACGATCCAGGTGGCAAACCACACGCCCCTGAACGGGGCCGGCGTTTCGGGAAAGGTGTGGATTCGGCGCTAGTGCAGGCAGACCGCGGGCGGCGCCTGTTTTCCAGTTTTAACAGGCCGACCCGCGGACTGCGCGCCGGCCTCACGCTTCGTTCACGCCAACGCTTCGAGCTGCGCCTCGACACGATCGCGCCCCTCGTGCTTCGCGCGGTACAGCAGCTTGTCCGCACGCTGCAAACACTCGGCGAGATCCTTGCCCACCTCCATTTGCGCCACACCGATCGAGACCGTCACGCTGCCCCAGCCGGGGATTTCCATTCCGGCGACAGCCTCGCGCAACTTCTCGGCCGCTTCCGCCGCTGCCTTTGCATCGACCGGCAACAGGACGACGAACTCCTCGCCGCCCCAGCGGAAGATCAGATCGCTGGAACGCAGCGTGCTCGTGGTCATGGACGCAACAGCGCGAATCACGCGGTCGCCGATCAGGTGACCGCTTCGGTCATTGACGGTCTTGAAATGGTCGATGTCGAACATCATCACCGACAGCGGCACGCCATAGCGCCTCGCACGCGCCTCTTCGATCCGGCCCGCGCTTTCGAAATGCAGGCGGTTCCACAGTCCCGTCAGCGGATCGGCACGTGCGGCCTGGTCGGCCTGCCGGCGCGCCTCCTCCAGTTCCTGCTCGCTGCGAACCGTCGAGAGCAGCAGCACGATGAAAGCGATGACGACAAACAAAACCAGGTCACTCAGCATGTGCAGGCGGAACATCACGTCGTTATCCAGACTGTCAATCGACGTGGTGTACAGCGCCACCCCGGCGCGCAGCGCCGTGGAAACGACGGAAATGCCGAACACTGCCAGCAGGAGCGGGAGAACGACCCGGAACCGCGGCGAGTCCCGGTGGCGCAGCACAAGCCCCATGCACATGGAGGAAAGCACAAGGCGGTAAGTGTTGAACTCCGCCACCCGTGCGTTGAAGTCCGGTTCGATGTAGCTATGCCAGGTCATCATGGCAATGGTGACAACCCCGCCAAGGTGGATCACGGCTCGCGTGGGTAGTGCGATCCGGTTGCCGCTGAACTCTGACAGTCCCTCGTAGATCTGGCCGATGCCGAGAATGAAAAGGTAGTTGGCAAGAAGCACGCTCGCCCAGTCCGGCACCACGCCGCGCCCGAGCAGCAGGAGATAGCCTGCGCACCAGAGCACCTGGCACGAGACCAGGCGGGCAATGCCGGGGTAAGCCTTGCGGGTGGAGAGGAAAAACAGCAGGGTCGCCGAAAGCGCGAACTGCACGATGGCGATCGCTATCGAGAGCGTGGGGGTATGGAGCGACAAGTCTTCAAGGATCGGGATAGTTCCAGAAAGCAACTATACGCTCGATGCATCAGCCTTGCATTCGACTCAACTGAACTTGTCGGAAGCCGCAAGGCAAAGCTCGCTCGGGGAACAGCCGGTCGAGCTGATCAACCTGCGCATTTCGCAGATCAACGGCTGCGGCTTCGGTGCCGATATGCATTGACGCGACCTGATCCGACAGGTCTTGGATCTGCGTCCTCTGAACGCGCTTGCCGTCTGACGCGATGCGCCTTTTTCAGCGAGCGCGGACGCGCCCATCGGGCAGGCCGGATCGGCGATGCTACCGAATGAAGTTTCTGTGAACGTCGCGAAACACCTCGGTGCCCGCGCGCTGCAGCCATTCGAAAGCCACCATCTCGCGCGAAACAATGCGGCACCCCTCCTGCCGCATGCGCTCGAGCGCGAGCTGACGATCCTCCGCGCTGCGTGAGCCGACCGCCTCGGCCACCACGAAGACGTCCTTGCCGGCGGCGCGCAGATCCAGCGCGGTCTGCATCACGCACACATGAGCCTCGGTCCCGGTAATGACCACTTGCGGCCTTGTCAGCGCGGCCAGGCCGTTCAGGCAACCGTCCGCATGCGCGGAAAAGTGAATCTTCTCCACCAGCACTTCGACGTGTTCCCGCAGTTCGGGAAGCATGGGCCCGATGCCGGCCGGATATTGCACCGTGGCGACCACGGGTACCGCCAGACGGCGCGCCACCCTGGCCAGCCACAGATTGTGTTCCACGACCCTGTCGATATTCAGGATCGCGGGTGCAAGGCGTTCCTGCAGGTCGATCATCAGGAGGAGGGAGCGTTCGGGATGCATCAGCATGTGCGGTAGGGGCCAGAGCGTTCTGGCACGCAAAGTGTCAGGAAGTATTCGCGCGATTGTAGAGCATCTCCCATGTCTCGCCGGCTAGGCTGACCGGACGGCGCCAGGAACAAAGTCGCCTGCGCCTGAGTCATCGCAGGCGTCGCCCCGTTCCGAACGGAGTCCGCACTGCCGTTGCCTAAGCTGGACACGCGGGGGAAGAACAGGAGCTGTCACTTCAAAAGGATTCGATCATGACCGAGCAGGAAACACGCAAGTGGGTCGCGGACGCGTACCGTCGATTTACGGCCGGAAACGCGGATGCATTGCTGGAAAAATGTGCAGATGACGTGGAATGGATCACGCCGGATCTGGAGGGCATCCCCTTCTCCGGCACTTTCCACGGCAAGCAGGCGGTGGGCAATTACTTCACACAACTTGAAGGCGCGCTTCAAACCACCCGCTTCGAAGTGCGCGAGATCATCGCGCAGCAAGACAGGGCCGCCGTCATCGGTCTGCTCGTCGGGGACGTTTCAACCACCGGGAAGACCTTGGAAATGGAGTGGGCGCACATTCTGTCCTTCGGACAGGACGGAAAGCTGACGCGCTATCAGCAATTCTTCGATACGGCCGCGATGAAGGCCGCATTCATGCCGATCGAGGTGGAGAAAAGCATACTGAAGGCGTCGCAGTCGCTGCATTGAGCCGATCCCGCCACCGCCGCAGCCGCAGCCGCAGCCGGCCACGATAGCCCACGACAGGCCACGCCATGGCTGCGGCGTGCATCACTCGTCTCGCCTTCCCATCCGTCAGTAGAGAACCTGGCAGCGGTCGCCGACAACGCCAATCACGCCGATGTCGACAAAACGCGATCCTGAGCGGTTGGTCTTCGAGTAGCTGACCGTGAAGCCTCCGAGATCGAGCGCGTCTGCGTTGTCCAGCACTTGCACCAGCTTCTGGCGCGTGGGCGTGCCATTGGTGCGCTTCAGTCCTTCGAGGACGACCATTGCATTCACATAGCCCTCGAAGTGCAGGACCGACGGCTTGCGGTCTTTCGGTGCATGCGCCTTGAAATCCTCCTGGAATCGGCGCACGAGCGGAATCGTGGTATTGCGGATGTTCGGAAATACCTGGGCAACACCCAGCCCGCGCGCATTCCTGGCGCCCGCCACATCGCACACGACATCGGCATTGCCGTAGGACGGCGTCATGATCGGCGTGAGATAGCCTCTTTCGCGAAATGCCTTGACGAAGTCGCCCACGATCTGTGCCGGCGCCACGATCATGACCATGTTGGGCGCTGCGGCATCGAGCGTCTGGATGGCCGCGGTGTAGTCGCTGTTTGTCTTGACCGGCACCTCGACCTTTACCACCGGCGTCAGGCCTTCGGCCTTCAGCATGTCTTCGACCGTCTTCGCCCCGCCCCTTCCGAATGGAATGTCGACGTTCACCAGCCCGATGCGCTTCATGTTCATCGATACCGCGGTACGCACCATGGCCTTGTACTGATCCAGGTCGGATGCGCGCACATGAAATACGTAGGGGTGATCGCGGAACAGCGCGCCTCCCGGGATCATGCCGACAATCGGAATGCCAGCCTCGTCGAGCACCTTCTCATCGACGAGCTTGCCGACGGATGCGAGCCCGATCGGCATGATCAGCGCGAGCGCCGGCGTCTTGACGATCTCGCGCACGATCGCCAGCGTGTTCTCGGCCTTATAGGCATCGTCTTCCGTGCGCAGAACGACGCGCTGGCCGGCGACGCCCCCGCGTGCGTTGACCGCATTGACAGCCACCTGCGCCCCGAGATTGAACTCCCGCCCCTCGACGCCGATCGGCCCGGCCAGGGGAATCACTTGTGCCAGGTGGATCTGCGCGTGAACCGAACCTGCGCTCATGAACAGGGCAAATAGCAGGCCCCGGGCAAACGTGGTGGTGATACGCATGCGGTCTCCTGTGGGATCGAAGGATCCGGATGGGTGAAGCCTTGCGTATGCACGCAGCCTGTTGCTGCAGGCGGTCGCGCCGCGCCCGCACTGCCTCGTCGTCCCTCCGGTGTTTTTTTCTACTAATGGTTATAGACCATAACCATTAATTTCCCGCACAGCAACCTTGCGTCGCACAAGACGTGACCAGCGGCCGGTTCAGGTGACATCGAGAGCGATGCAGCACGGACGGATGCAAATTCTTGCCCCCGGCCTCCCGGCTCCCCCCTTTCACAGGGTGGCAAGCAAGGTCCTCTTCCCCTTGCCGGTGAGCGAAGGTCAAGGGTGATACATGCGCGGCCCTCCGGAGCACAGGCCTGCCCAACCATGATCGACGCTGCCCGCGACGCGCTGTCCTCCTGAACGAGATGGAGGCCGATATGGGTCCGGACGTCGCGCGGATGCCGGAATGCCTTGCTAGGCAGTGAACGTGATCGTCACCGAGCGCGCGCTGCGCCGGGCCGGGCCGTGGTAGACGGCCTCGATGTTGTGGCCGTCGGGGTCGAGCAGGAAAGCCGCGTAGTAATCGGGATGGTAGGGCCGCAGGCCCGGTGCGCCGTTGTCACGTCCCCCGTTCTCCAGTCCCGCCTTGTAGAAAGCCTCGACCATGGCCCGGTCACGCGCCTGGAAGGCGATGTGGTTGCGGCCGGTGACGTGGCCCTGCGCGGCCCGGCTGTCGGCACTGGAGACGAAGAATTCATCGGCCCAGAAGAAATCTTCGCCGCTGCCCCCGATCGGGATTTCCAGCGCGGCAAATACCGCTTCGTAGAACCGGCGACTTTTCCCAAGATCTGCCACCACCAGCTGAATGTGGTCGATCAGCCTTCCGCGATGCAGTTCCATCACTTCCATTTGTCTGCCCTCCGTTCATCCAGGTGTTCGTCGAGACTACATCCTAGCCGCAGCGCAGGCCTGGCGTTAGCTCCCGGCCCTGCAAGGCGCCGTGGGCTGGACTTTCCTCAGGCATGGGGGCCTCTGCCATGCCTTGCATTTGCGCGTTGCCAATGTCAATAACGAACTTGCCAATAAAAATGGGAATCAATATCATTTGCGTTTATATTCCATAAAGGAACACAAGGGGAGCGTCCGGTAGCGATGGGCGACCGTCCGGATTCAAAACGAAGAAGAAAGGATCACCACCATGCACGCACCGCATTCCGTCGCAAGCAAAATTCAGATCAAGACGCTCACCCTGCTCGTAACCCTGGCATTCCCGGCGCTCGGGACTCCGTCACTTGCGCGCGCCGATGACGTTGCCGCAGAAGCCGTCCTGCCGGCAATCACGGTCTCGGGCCAGGGCCTCGGCGCGCAAACGGAAGGCACCGGCTCCTACGCCACCGGCAGCACCAGCACCGCCACGCCCCTTGGCACCTCGTTGCGCGATACGCCGCAGTCGGTAACGGTGATAACGCAACAGCGCATCGAAGACCAGAACCTGCTGACAGTCACGGATGTGCTCAACAACGCCACCGGCGTTTCCGTCAACCAGTACGAAACCCATCGGGCGCAATTCACGGCACGCGGCTTCGACATCAACACCCTGATGATCGACGGCGTGCCGACCACCTGGGAGCAGGCCTGGAGTTCGGGCGAGCTCATGACCAGCCTCTCGATCTTTGACCGGGTCGAGATCGTGCGCGGCTCGACCGGGCTGACCACCGGTGCCGGCGATCCGTCGGCCGCCATCAATCTCGTGCGCAAGCGTGCCACCGCAAGGGAACTTGCCGGCAGTGTCGAGCTGGGCGCGGGCCGCTGGGACGAATGGCGCGCCATGGCCGATCTGAGCACTCCGGTGAACCAGAGCGGCACCGTGCGGGCGCGCTTCGTTGGTGAGCTGATCGACAAAGACGCCTGGGTCGACCTTCTGGGCAACAAGAGCCGGACACTGTTTGCGGCCTTCGAAGCCGACCTCACCCCCGATACGCTGCTGTCCGGCGGCGTGACCCGCATGGACAACAAGGCACGCGGCGCGATGTGGGGCGGCCTGCCGGTCTGGTACAGCAACGGCAGCCGCACGAACTGGGACCGTTCCAAGACGACCGCAGCCGACTGGGTACGCTGGAACTCGGACTACACAAACTACTTCGCCGCCATCGAGCACCGCTTCGGCAACGACTGGCACGCCAAGGCCAGCTACAACCACGGCGACCGCGAATCCGATTCCTACCTGCTCTATCTGCTCGGCGCTCCCGATCCGGTGACCGGCCTCGGCATGTTCACCTGGCCCGGCTCCTACCTCGTCAACACGCGCCAGGAAGACATCGGCCTGCAGGTCAATGGTCCCTTCGAATTCATGGGCCGCACACACGAGCTCGCCTTCGGCTACGTTTACTCGCACCAGAAATTCAATGCCGACAGCCGAGCGGCTGCCGGCGGCGCGGCGCCCGACTTCAACAACTGGAACGGCAGCTATCCCGAGCCGGCCTGGGGGCCGCTTGCCTTTTACGAATCCAGCCGCACCACCCAGCAGGCGCTCTATGGCGCGGCACGGCTGCGGGTTGCCGATCCCTTGCAACTTATTCTCGGTGCACGTCTGACCAATTACAGGAAGTCCGGCAGCGTGGTCGGCGCCAATCCTTACGCCATGCGTTACGACGACGAGTTCACGCCGTATGCCGGCCTGGTCTACGACATCAACGAAACCTACTCCGCCTACGCCAGCTATACCGACATCTTCCGGCCGCAGCGCGAACGCGACATCGAGGGCCGGCATCTCGAGCCGGTCAAGGGCAAGGCGGCGGAAGTCGGCGTCAAGGGCGAATTCTTCAACGGCCGCCTGAATGCCTCGGCCGCCCTGTTTCGCATCAGACAGAACAATCTCGCGCAGGGTACCGGGGTGAACATCCCTGGCGCAGCGCTGCCCGAAACCGCATACCGCGCTGCCGAAGGCGCCACCAGCGAAGGCATCGAGTTCGATCTGGCCGGCGAGCTGGCGCCGGGCTGGAACGCCAGTCTCGGCGTCACGAAGTTCCGTGCCAAGGATGCCCTCGGCGTGGACGTCAACAGCCACTACCCGCGTGCAATGCTGCGTGCCTTTACGACCTACCGCCTGCCGGGCGACTGGAATGCCCTGACCCTGGGCGCGGGCGTGAACTGGCAGGGCAAGACCCACACCGATGCGGAGAACCCGCTGGGCGTGATCGAGCGCATCGAACAGGACAGCGTCGCACTGGTGAACCTGATGGCGCGCTACGCGATCAACAGGCAGCTCACGGCGCAGCTCAACATCAACAATGTGTTCGACGAGAAGCACTTCAACATGTTCGATGCCTTCAGCCAGCTCACCTACGCGGCCCCGCGCAATGTGATGCTGACGATGAACTACAGGTTCTGATCCGCCATGCAAACCAAGACAATCAAGGCCTGGTCCTGGGCCCACAAGTGGAGCAGCCTGATCTGCACAGTCTTCATGCTGCTGCTGTGCATCACCGGCCTGCCCCTGATCTTCCACCACGAGATCGGACACCTGCTCGGGACCGAGGTCGAGGCACCGGAGATGCCGGCCGACAGCCCGCGCGTCAGCCTGGATCAGGTGCTGGAAACGGCACGCGCCCAGCATCCGGACCGCATCGTGCAGTTCGCATCCCACGACGAGGACAGCGAGAACATCTGGTTCGTCACGCTGACGCCGACACCGGAACCCACCGACGATTTCCGGTCGGTGGCCATTGATGCGCGCACCGGCGACATCCTCGCCCAGCCACGCTTCAACGAAGGCTTCATGTGGATCATGTTCAAGCTGCACGTGGACCTGTTTGCAGGCCTGGCCGGCAAGCTCTTCCTCGGCTTCATGGGTTTGCTGCTGCTGGTGGCCATCGTCAGCGGCGCCGTGCTGTACGGCCCCTTCATGCGCAAGCTCGAGTTCGGCACCGTGCGCCGCGAGCGCAAGGCGCACCTGAAATGGCTGGACCTGCACAACCTGCTGGGCATCGTCACGCTGGTCTGGCTGTTCGTCGTCGGTGCCACCGGCATGATCAACACCTGGGCCGACCTGCTGATCAGGTACTGGCAACACGACCAGCTGAGTGCGCTGGTGGCGCCGTACAAGGGCCAGCCGATCGTGTCCGAGACCGACCAGGGATCGGTGCAGCGCGCGCTGGAAGTCGCGCGGGCCCATGCGCCGGATACGCGCCTGTCCTTCATCGCCTTCCCCGGCACGGCCTTCTCCAGCCCGCATCACACGACCTTCTTCATGCGCGGCAACGAACCGCTGACCTCGCGCCTGATGCAACCGGTGCTCGTGGATGCCAGGACGACCGAAGTGACGGGCGCGCCGCCCCTGCCGTGGTATCTCACTGCACTGCTGGTATCGCAACCGCTGCATTTCGGCGACTACGGCGGGCGTGCGATGCAGATCCTATGGGCCCTGCTCGACATCGTTTCCATCCTCGTGCTGGGCAGCGGGCTCTACCTGTGGCTGCGCAAGCGCCGCACGGCGCCGCGCGAAAGCGAACAAACGCTTGCCGTGGCTGAAGCCGGGAGGACTTCATGAGCACACGCCAACTCGGCAGTGCGGACATCTGGCGCTGGCCGGCAATTCTCGGCCTACTGACGAGCATCGGCCTGGTCTCGGCCTTGTTCAGCGATGGCGGCTTCGGCGACATGCTGGCCGGCGTGTGCCTTGCCGTACCTGTCCTGGCCGGTGTGTGGCATGGCTGGCTGCGACCACGGCCGCATGCCGACGCACCGGACGAGGCTGACGAGCCTGATTTTTCGGCAAACTGAACCTGACCCGCGGGCTGACAAAACCTCAGTCCGTGCCGCCCATCCGGGCAGCGCTTCGCCTGTCACCCCTATTGCCCTACTGCCACCCGCGTACGCACACCCTCCGGAAGCGCTACCATTTCGCCTTTCCGTCTTTGCCGGCAGAGGCTCGCGCCGTGTAACCCTCTGCATGCGCATCTGACATCCCCGCCTTGCCGCACGCCTCCCTGCTCGGAACCGATGCGGCATTCGCTTGAGATTCCGGAGTTCCGATTGACCCTGTTGCAAATCATTTACCTCGTCGCCATCGCCGCTGAAGCCGCTTCGGGCGCATTGATGGGCATGCGCCGGCGCATGGATCTGTTCGGCCTGTGCCTGGTGGGCACCGTCACGGCATTGGGCGGCGGCTCGGTGCGCGACGTGCTGCTCGGGCACTATCCGCTGGGCTGGGTCGCGCATCCCGAATACCTGCTCTTCACCATCGGCGCCGCGGTGCTGGCCGCGCTTACCGCGCGCCGCATGCATCGCCTGAAAAAGCCCTTCCTGGTAATGGACGCCCTCGGACTGGTCGCGTTCACGATCATCGGCTGCGATATCGCCGCTTCCGCCGGTGTCCACCCGGGCATCGTGGTCCTGATGGGTGTGATCACCGGCTCCTTCGGCGGTCTGCTGCGCGACATGCTGTGCGGGCAGGTGCCGCTGGTGCTGCAGCGCGACCTGTACGCCTCCGTCGCACTGGCCACCGGCGTACTCTATGTCGGCATGCTGCATGCCGGCGTCGCCGGCGATCTCGCCACGGCGATTGCGCTAGGGAGCGGCTTCGTGTTTCGGCTGGCCGCGATCCGCTATTCGCTGTCGCTGCCGGTCTTCCATGCGGACGAGCCGGAAAACGGGCGCGAGGCCGGTTGACCGTTTGCAATCAGTTTGCAATCGATCCTTGCGGGCCGATCCGTGCCGGCGGTGCGGACCGCCGAACGCTACCGCCCCGGGTTTCGTTAAAAATTCCCGCGAAATTTGACAGTCCGCCCACGGCCTTCCTGCTGTAATCCGGCTTTCCTTCCTGATTACGGAGACAGCGATGGCGGACACGTTCCCGAAGTTCCGAGCCGCGGTGGTGCACGCGGCATCGGTATTCCTCAACCGTGACGAGTCGATCGAAAAGGCGTGCCGCCTGATCGAAGAAGCCGCCGGCCAGGGTGCGGACCTGGTGGCTTTTCCAGAGACCTTCGTACCGGGTTATCCGTTCTGGATCTGGACCCACACGCCCACGCGCGGCGCACCGCTCTACTACGAACTGTTCGCCAACAGCGTGACGGTCGGCAGCGAAGCGACCGACCGCATCGGCGCAGCGGCGCGCAAGGCGGGCGTCTATGTGGTGCTGGGCATCTCCGAGCGCGACGGCGGCACCCTGTACAACACCCAGCTCTACTTCGACCGCCAGGGCAAGATCATGGGCCGGCACCGCAAGCTGCAGCCGACCCACGTCGAGCGCACGATCTGGGGGCGCGGCGACGGTTCCGACCTGCCGATGTTCGACACCGAGATCGGCCGCATGAGCGGCCTGATCTGCTGGGAACACACGATGGACCTGGCGCGTTATGCGCTGACCAGCCGCGGCCAGCAGATCCACATCGGCGCCTGGCCCGGCATCTCGGCCCTGACGCACGACCCCAACTCCGGCTTCTTCAACAGCGTGGTCGAAACTGCGGTGCGCTATCACGCCTGGGCCGCGCAGTGCTTCGTCCTCAACGCCAGCTCGTGCATCGACGACGAGGTGTTGCGCCGGCTCGAACTGGAAGACCGTCCCGACATGATCCGCACCGGCGGCGGCTGGAGCGCCATCGTCGCCCCCAACGGAACCATGCTGGCCGGGCCGCATACGGAAACCGAGAAGGTGCTGGTAGCCGACGTGGACCTGTCCGAAATCGTTTTCCTCAAGTACGCCTGCGATTCTGCCGGCCACTACGCGCGCCCGGACATGCTGCGCCTGGCCACCAACCTGCAGGCCCAGCCGCTGACGGTGCCGTTCGGCCCGTCCTCTGCCGACGCACCGGCAACGGATGCATGGCAGGACAGGCAGACCTCAGC
>JAEZHR010000272.1 GCA_023416415.1 Pseudomonadota bacterium | reverse complement strand
CTCGGACGACTCAGACGCCCGCAGCGTCGCCTTCTCTCCGGTGAGACTGAATACCAGCCAGTTGACCAGCAGGCAGCCTAGGCTCAGGAGGAACAGTGGCGGAAACAATGCCAGCCACTCCAGGCGCAGCGTGTGCAGCACGACGCCGACCATCCCCGAAACCGGCGTCCAGAACAGCGGCAGCACGTAGCCGGAAACGGCGGACACGGTCATGAAGCGGTCGCGGTTCTGGATCGGATAGGCTTCGAGCACCGGACGCATGCTGGCCATCATGATCGGTATCGCGGCAAAGCTCACGACAGAGGCACACAGATAGGCCATCGCCGTGGCGACGCGATTGAGCGCCGCGGTGCCGGACACGTGCCTTTGCAGCACCTGCTGCAGGGCGGCGGCGTAACCGCCGAGCCTGACCGGCGCGGCCAGCACCGGCAGCACCGCGAACAGCGCGAGCAGGTAGGCCATCTGACCGAAGGACTGCAGGAAGTCGGAGGGCGACGCGCCCGCGCGCCAGAGCAGATAGCTGCCACCGGAGACGAAGACGACGGCAATGGCGCGCGCCAGCATTCCGGATGCCGGAATGGAGACGAGAATTGCCGCCAGCGAGGTCAGCGACAGCACCGTGCCGAAACCCTGCACGGCAAAGGTCTTGTCAAGCAGATGAAGGAGGATGACGGCGATGAAGATCGCGCCGCGCAGCTGCGCCATCGGAGGCAGGGGAACGCGGGCGATCGACGCTTTCATCACGCGTTCTCGATTGCGGAAAAAGCCGCCTCATGCATGAGGCAAGCGCGGAATCGCAACATCTTCCCCTCGACTTTTCAGGCCGCGGCCGATGGCGTTGTCGGCACGAATGCGTCGCAGTAGAAGGCATTCGGTTCAAGCTGGCGCTGCTGCACGAATTCCTTGCGTGCCGCATTGATCATCGCCGGCGCGCCGCAGGCATAGACTTCGTGCCCCGTCAGGGACGGAAAATCGGCCATGACGGCTTCATGCACGAAGCCGGTCCTGCCGTCCCAGCCGTCCCCCGCCTGCGCTTCGGACAGCACCGGCACGAAGCGGAACCATGGCAGTTGCGCTTCCCATTTGCGCGCGAGTTCGAGCCGGTACAGGTCCTGCGCATGGCGCGCGCCCCAGTACAGCACCATGCTGCGCGTGCGCTTGGCCTTGATGGCGTCCTCGACGATGGACTTGATCGGCGCGAAACCCGTGCCGCTGGCCAGCAGCACGATCGGCCTGCTTTCGCCCTCGGCCTCACGCACGAAGAAATCGCCGTACGGTACGGATACCTCGATCTGGTCGCCGGGGCTCAGCCCCTGTTCCAGCGTCTGCGTGAACCGGCCACCCGCTACGTGACGCACGTGCAGTTCAACGCCGTCGTTCTGATGCGGCGGGTTGGCCATCGAATAGTGGCGCACGCTGCCGTCCTCGAGCTTGAGACTCAGGTACTGGCCGGCCTTGAACTTGACGCGCGTTCCGGCCGGAAAGCGCAGCTGGAGGATGGTGACGTCCGGCGCTGCGCGCGTCATCCGGTACACCTTGGCCTTGAAGGTCTTGATCGCGCTCTTGTCGATCGCGCGCACTTCACGCACTTCGAGCGCGACATCGGAGCAGGCGCGTGCCTGGCACAGCAGCACTTCGCCGTTCTGCTGCTCCTCCTCGCTCAGGCCGCCGCCCGTGCCGCCGGCGACTTCACCGGAGAGCACCCGGCCACGACAGCTGCCGCAAACGCCGCTGCGGCAGGAATACGGAATCTCGTAGCCGGCCGCCAGCGCGCCGTCGAGCAGCGTCTTGTCGGAGTCGCAGGAGAATGAAATGTCTTGGCCTTCGAGCCGGACGGTATGAGACATGCTTTGACTTTTCTACGGCAGTTGAGCGGACGCGGCCTGCAGCGGCAGGCCGGCGAGCATGCGCGCGGTACGGATGGTTGCCGCCGGATCGGCGACGCCACGGCCCGCGATGTCATAGGCGCAGCCGTGACCCACGCTGCTGAACAGGATGCCGGCGCCGACCGACAAGGCGCTGGCGGTCATCGGACTGAGCAGCTTGATCGGGATGTGGCCCTGGTCGTGATACATCGCCAGGTAGACGTCGTGCTTGCGCTGCCCCAGCATCAGGTCGGCTCCGACCGGACCGTCGACCGCATATCCCATTTCGCGCAGATGCTGGACGGCGGGTACGTTGATGCGCTGGTCGTCGTCGCCGAACAGTGCCTCTTCTCCGGCATGCGTATTGATGCCGAAGACGCCCAGCCGCGGTTGCGCGATCCCGAGTGCGCGCGTGGCTTCGATGACGGCGACGGCGGCATCGACGACCAGCCGGGTGCTGATGCGGTTCAGCGCGCCATGCAGGCGCTCGTGCAGCGTGACGTGCCCGATCTTAAGTTCGGGCGACACCAGCAGCAGGAAAACCTGCTCCTCCGGCATGCCGGTCAGTTCCGCGATCAGGCCGGGGTAACCCGAAAAGCGGATGCCGGCGCGGTGGATGGCCGTTTCGGAGTGCGGACAGCCGATGACTGCATCGACCACCGCCTGCTGCGCCAGCGAGACCGCAACTCGCACATAACTGACGATGGCCGCACCGGCCTCGGCCAGCGTCTCGCCGGGACGGAACGCCGCGGCCGGCAATGCGGGCACATCGACAAACGGAAGCCTGGACTGCGTGGCGGCGGCACCAATTTCGGCGCGCGCATCGAACCGGACCGGCTGCAGGTGCGGCGCGAACCGCTCGACGTGATGGCGGATGATGAATTCGTCACCCACCAGCACCAGCTCGACCTTGCCCGCCAGTTCGGCCGCAGCCTTCACTGCAATCTCGGGCCCGATGCCGTTGGGTTCCCCCAATGCAACCGCAATACGCTTCATCGCGTGTCCTTCAGAGGGGGATGACCAGCAGGGTGTCGATGTTGTTGCTGTCGCAAACGACGATGCGTTCGCGCAGGCACAGCGTGCCGTCGTCCACAGCGTCCACGCGATCCAGATAGCGCCCGCTCGCAAACACCATCGTTTCCCCGCCGCGCATGATGCGCATGACGATGAACGGCGTTTCCACTGCGGCGCTGCCGTCACGCTGATCAACCACGAATGGCATGCCGACGATATGCCGGTAGCGATGCGATTCATACACATTGGCTTCGCGCATGGCGACGATGCGGTCGCGCAGCATGCCGCGGCTGTCGGCGTAGATCATGCCGGCCTGCAGGCCTTCGGCGTGGTTGTCCGCGGTCGTGACCAGGTACAGGCACTCCTCGGAGAAGAAATCCGGCCATTGCTCGAGCTGATCGTTGTCGATGCAGCGAACATAGGCGGCGTTGAGTGCGGAGAGACCTTCCAGGGTAATGCGGCTCATCTCAGATCTCCATGTAGCTGCGATAGGCGTTCCAGAACCCGCGCACCGAGGCTTCGGTGGTGCGGTTTTCCTGGGTCTCGATGCTGTCGCCGCCCATCAGCAGGACTGCCTTTTCCTGTCCCGCGCCCGCGATGCCGCGCTGAACGAAGCCGCCGACGGCGCCGTCTTCCATCGAGACGAAGCCGGCCGAGCCGGTCAGGTTCAGTTGCTTGAGACGCATGCGGCGCAGCTCGGGCGTGTCATCGGTGTAGCCGAGATAGGTCCAGTTCAGCGCGGTCTTGTCGATGCCGGTGGGCAGTACCTGGCGGATCGCGACCGTGTTCTGGATCTGCGCCAGCACGAAGCCGGGGAACACGGACAAGATCTGCAGCGTCACGCCGTCGCCGAACTCGTCGCAGCCGTCCAGCATCGACGGGTCGGCCAGCTTCAGGCCTTCCATTTCCGAGCGCAGCTTTTCGGTCGCGTACACGTTGTCGGGCTGCGGCTTGTGATCGACCTTGGCCCAGCTCACGTGATGCGCGCCGGCTTCGCTGATGATCACGCCGCCCTTCTGCGACAGGCGGTTCAACTTGAAGGTGGTGAAGAAGACGTGCAGCAGGCTCGCGTGATACGTGTCCTTCACGTTCTCGAAGTAGAGTTTCCAGTTGTTTGGAATCGTCTGCTTGAAGCGGCCGATCACTTCCACCGGCTTGTGCATGATGCGTTCGATGTGCTCCAGGATCTCGTCACCGAGATACTCCTCGATCGGCGGCACGTCTTCGTCGAAACTGCCGAACACCAGGCCGGCCACGACAGCCGTGCGCAGCTTGCGCGGCGCATGCTCTTCCTTGCAGAAGTCGGGCGGCATGCCGCCCTTGCCGTTGACGCCCTGCTCGAACGCCACGCCCTTCAGGTTGCCCTGCAGGTCGTAGCGCCAGGCGTGGTAGACGCAGGTGAAGTCCTTCTCGTTGCCGCTGTCCTTGAGGGCGATCAGCGCGCCGCGGTGGGCGCACCGGTTTTCGAAGGATTGCACCTCGCCTTCCTCGTCGCGCACCACGATCACAGGTATTTCGCCGACGAAGGTCGTGCGGTAATCGCCGTTCTTCGGAATTTCGGCTTCGAGGCACAGGTAGTTCCAGGTCGGACCGCCAAAGACGCGTTCCTGCTCCTGCCGGTACACCCGCTCGTCCTGATAGACCCAGTACGGAACCTCTGTCAGTCCGTCTTCCCAGGTCCGGTCCACGCTACGCATGTCGTGCAGTTTCGCTTCCATAGTCTTTCTAGGTCAGTAGCTTGTCGAATTTCAGTTCAGCTTCACGCCGGCAGAATCGATCACCTTCTTCCAGCGTGCCCGTTCGTGCTCCAGGTAGGCACTCATCTGCGCCGGCGTATTGCCGACGATCTCGGCGCCCTGCTCGAGGAATCGTTGCTGCACTTCCTTCATCGCGAGAATCTCGCGGATGGCGCCATTGAGCTTTTGGGTAATCTCGACCGGCGTGCCCGCGGGCGCGGCAATCGAGAAGAAGGTCGACACATCGAATCCGGGCGCGACCGTCTCGGACAGGGTCGGAATGCCGGGCATCAGCGAACTGCGCTTGGCGCTGGCGACCGCGAGGATCTTCGCCTTGCCGCTCTCGTGCAGCTTGGACATCGAGGCGATGTTGTCGAAGAAGACGTCAACCTGGCCCGCCATCAGGTCCACCAGCGCAGGCGACGTGCCGCGATAGGGCACGAAGAGGAACTTGGTGCCAGCCTGGGCCGCGAACATTTCGCCGGTCAGGTGCGAGGTCGAGCCGCTGCCCTGCGTGGCCACGGTGACATTGCCGCTGTGTTTCTGGGCGTACTGGACGAACTCCGCTGCGGTCGATACCGGCAGGTCTTTCTTGACGGCCAGCACATTGGGCACGGTGGCCAGCACGGTGATCGGGGCAAAGCGCGTCGGGTCGAACGGCAGCGCCTTGTAGAGGTACTGGTTGATGACCAGCGGTCCGGGCGGCGTGGCCAGCAGCGTGTAGCCGTCCGGCGCGGCCTTCGCCACTGCGTCGGCGCCGATATTGCCGCCGGCACCGGTGCGGTTCTCGACGATCACCGGCTGTCCCCACTTCGCGGTCAGCTTCTCGCCGACGATACGCGGCAGCACATCGGCAGTACCGCCCGCCGGGAAGTTGACGATGATCTTGATCGGGCCGTTCGGATAGCCGCTGGCGGGATTGGCCAGTGCGGCGACGCTGGACGCGGCGAGGACGGCTGCGGTCAGCAGCTTCAAGGCATGACGCTTCTTCATGTTGTCTCCTGGTTGGAACGACTGCAGGGGTCGTTGTTTTCAAATTTCGAAAGCATGAAAGCTACCGCTGTCCATATCGCCGGATCAAGAAAATTGGATAACATGACCGCATACCGAACAAACCGCACGCCTCATTGCACATCGCACATGTCGTCCACCATCGAAAGAGAATTCGTCGCAGGGCTGGAAAAAGGTCTGATGATCATCGAAGCGTTTGCCCTGAAAAACGGGCCGCTGACCGTCAGCGAAGCAGCAAAGATCACCGGCCACTCCCGTGCCTCGGCGCGTCGTTCGCTGCTGACCCTGGAACAGCTCGGCTATGTCGACACGGACGGCCGGTACTTCCGGCCGGCGCCGCGGCTGCTGCGGCTGGCGCACGCCTATGTCGCCGCATCGCCGCTGGCCAAGCTGGTCCAGCCGTCGCTGGAGGCGTTGAGCGAACGCATCCAGGAGCCGTGTTCGTTTGCGGTGCTCGGCGGCGGCGACGTCGTCTTCGTCGCGCGCGCCTCCGCGCGCCGCAGTCTTTCATGCGGGCTCTGGATCGGATCTCGCCTGCCGGCCTACTGTGCGGCAACCGGAAGAGTGCTGCTCGCCGCCCTGCCGACGGAAGACGCCTTGCAGCGATTGCAGCGAATGGCGCGGCAGAAACTCACTCCGCATACGCTCACGGAAATTCCGGAGCTGATGGACGAGCTGTCGTGCGTGCGCGCGCAAGGCTACGCGCTGAACAATGAGGAAATCGAACTGGGCGTGCGTTCGATCGCGGTGCCGATTCGCAACGGGGCCGGCGAAACGATGGCTTCCGTGTCGATTGCCAGCGCTGTTTCGCGACGGTCGGCCGAATACATGGTCAATACCCTGCTGCCCGAGCTGGAAAGCGTGCGCCGCATGCTGCGGGCGCTGCTTTGACGGCAACGGCTTCCGTGC
>JAEZHR010000173.1 GCA_023416415.1 Pseudomonadota bacterium | reverse complement strand
CCAAAGGTATCGAAAATTATTCGCGACACCTCTCCGGCGCAAAGCCGGGTGAGCCGCCGCCGACGCTGGTTGATTACTTGCCGCAGGATGCGTTGATGTTTCTCGACGAATCGCATGTGCTACTCGGTCAGCTCAACGGCATGTACAACGGGGACCGTGCGCGCAAGGTCAATCTCGTCGATTACGGCTTCCGCCTGCCGTCGGCACTGGACAACCGGCCGCTGAAGTTCGAGGAGTTCGAATCCAAGATGCGGCAGACGGTCTTCGTCTCCGCGACTCCAGCCGACTACGAGAAGACGCACGCCGGCCAGGTGGTCGAACAGGTGGTGCGCCCGACGGGGCTGGTCGATCCGAAGATCATCGTGCGTCCGGCCAGCAGCCAGGTCGACGACCTGATGGGAGAGATCACCGAGCGCGTGAAGAAGGACGAGCGGGTGCTGGTTACCACGCTGACCAAGCGCATGGCCGAGCAGCTGACCGAATTCCTGAGCGACAACGGTATCAAGGTGCGCTACCTGCACAGCGACATCGATACGGTGGAGCGTGTCGAAATCATTCGCGATCTGCGGTTGGGTACTTTCGATGTGCTGGTCGGTATCAACCTGCTGCGCGAGGGCCTGGATATTCCGGAAGTATCGCTGGTAGCGATCCTGGATGCCGACAAAGAGGGCTTCCTGCGCTCCGAGCGCAGCCTGATTCAGACCATCGGGCGCGCCGCGCGCAATCTGAACGGCACGGCGATTCTGTATGCGGACCAAATGACGGATTCGATGCGGCGCGCCATCGGCGAGACCGAACGTCGCCGCGCCAAGCAGATCGCCTTCAACGAAGCGAACAACATCACGCCGGCGGGCATCAAGAAAGAGATCCGAGAGTTGATCGATGGCGTCTACAACCCGCAGGAGGCGCGCCTGGAGCAGCAGGTTGCACAGCAACAGGCCGACTACGAGGGGATGAGCGAGAAGCAGGTCGCCAAGGAAATCAAGCGCCTCGAAAAGCGCATGGTCGAACATGCGAAAAATCTGGAGTTCGAGAAGGCGGCCCAAGTGCGCGATCAGTTGCATGTGCTCAAGGAGCAACTGTTCGGGGCCCCCGGCTCCGACAACGTGACTTCCATTGTCGGTGAGTAGCTGCGGGCAGAGTGCCGCTACAATCGCGCTTTTTTGCCCGACGATGAGCGCTTTGCCCGAATCCATTCATTCCGCCCTCGCGCTGGTCGATGCTTCATGGCGGCCGGTGCTGGAGCGAGGCCTGCAAGCGATGCTGGCCGCCGAACCGTCTTACTTCGCCACGCTTGCGAACGACGAGTTTCTGCCAACCGAAGGACGCATGTTCGCCGCGTTCACGCAGCCACTGGAGCAAGTGCGCTATGTGCTGATCGGAGAAGGGCCGTACCCGCGCGCGGCGAGCGCTACCGGAGTCTGTTTCATGGACGGTGCGGTCGAGGCGCTATGGTCGCCCGCCGGACTTTCCAAGCAGGTCAACCGCGCGACTTCGTTGCGCAACTTCATGAAAATGCTGCTGGTGGCCGATGGCCGCACGCACGAAGGCGATACCGGTGGCGAAGCGATGGCGCGCGTTTCGGCACAGGCACGCGCGATCGGCTCACCCTTCATTCAGACGCTGACCGAGCTGCAAGGAAATCTTGGAAGCTGCGGCTTTCTGCTCCTGAACGCAACCCTGGTTTATCGTCCTCATGTAGCACCGGCAAAAGAAGCCCGCAGCTGGCGCCCCTTCCTGGCGACCATACTGAAAGCGCTGGCAACCCGTGACGGCGAAGCACCTGTGCTGGTGCTGTGGGGCAAGATCGCCGCTCAGTTGCAGGACATCGAGGCGGTGCGCGCACTTCCTGCCATTGTCGCGGAGCATCCCTATAACCTGTCCTTTATTTCCAACCGCGCGATGCAGGATCTGTTCGGGCCGATGCGCCTGCTTTACCGTCGCTGATGCGAGCCGTTGCTGCGCGGTGTCATGAAAGCCCGGCGCGAATCGCATTACCATGCGGGCATGAATCAGTCGAATCGAATCCTTTTCACGTGCGTAGGAAATATCTGCCGCTCGCCGACGGCGGAAGCGGTCATGCGCGCGATGACAGGCGCAGCCGGACTGGCGGGACGCATCGAAGTCGATTCTGCCGCCAGCCATCCCTATCGTATCGGCGATCCGCCAGACCCGCGTGCCAGGGATGCGGCGCGGCGGCGCGGCTATGAACTCGGGACGCGGCGCGCACGCCAGGTTGTGCTCGCAGACTTCGAAGATTGTGATCTGATCCTGGCCATGGATTTCGTCAGCCTCGAACAGCTTCAGGCGATATGTCCGCAAGTCCATCGGGACAAGATCGGCTTGCTCATGCCCTATGCCACCCACCGACGTGCGCTGATCGTGCACGATCCGTACAGCCGCTCGGCCAAGCAATTCGAGATCGCGCTCGACTATATAGAAGACGCATGCGCCGGTTTGTTGCGCACACTTGCGGTGCAATTTGCCGAGAATATGAGTCCCGTCGCGTCGCCCCGGGATGCGCGCGGCCTGCAGACTCAGATGGCCGGGCCGACGTTTGGTTGCTGAAAAAGCGTCTACGTCTTGCTCCCATGCCATGAAATGCCGCGTGGGGCCGATGTCCGGAGCTGTTGCAATGCGGCAAACAATGGCGAGGTATGGAATAATGCTGTTGCATTTTCGCCACTCCGCGGTGCGCGCCTTACCTGCCGAATGGCCTCAATACCTGATAAAAACACTCGGGTTTGATATACTCCACGGCTCGTACCCGATTTTCGGGGATGCCGAGGCAGGCTTTCAGGGGATCGAAGAATATGCGACTGACCACGAAGGGGCGCTTTGCGGTGACGGCCATGATCGACGTCGCGATGCGGCAGGATAAGGGGCCGGTCACCTTGTCCGGCATCAGCCAGCGCCAGGAAATCTCGCTGTCCTACCTTGAACAACTGTTCGGCAAGCTGCGCCGCCACGAGATCGTGGAATCGGTGCGCGGCCCCGGCGGCGGCTACATGCTTGCCCGTCGAGCCCGGGACGTGACGGTGGCCGACATCATTATCGCGGTCGACGAGCCGCTCGATGCGACGCAGTGCGGAGGCAAGGAAAATTGCCATGGCACCGGTCACAAGCACGGCGCGCGTTGCATGACGCATGATCTGTGGGCCACCCTGAATGCAAAGATGGTCGAGTATCTGGATTCCGTGTCGCTGCAGGACCTGGTGGATCAGCAGAGGCAGAAACAAGCCGAACAAAACGTGGTCGTGGTGCCTCGCCAGCCCGCCGCCGCCTGACTGGAGTAATTGAGAGCATGAACGCCCCCCTGGAAAGGAGCCTGATCGAGACGATCAAGGCACCGCATTTTCCGATTTACATGGATTATTCGGCCACCACGCCGATCGACCCGCGCGTGGCCGACAAGATGATTCCCTACCTGCGCGAGCAGTTCGGCAATCCCGCTTCGCGCAGCCACATGTATGGCTGGAGCGCCGAGAAGGCGGTCGAAGAGGCGCGTGCCCACGTCGCCGCGCTGGTCAACGCCGATCCGCGCGAAATCATCTGGACGTCCGGTGCGACCGAAGGCAACAATCTTGCGCTCAAGGGCGCGGCGCACTTCTACAAGACCAAGGGCAAGCACATCATCACCGTCAAGACTGAGCACAAGGCCGTGCTCGATACGGTGCGCGAACTGGAACGCCAAGGCTTCGAGGCAACCTATCTGCAGCCTCAGGACAACGGTTTGATCACGCTGCAGCAGCTGGAAGAAGCGATCCGTCCGGACACCATCCTGGTCTCGGTCATGCTGGTCAACAACGAGATCGGTGTCATCCAGCCGATTCCGGAAATCGGAGAACTCTGCCGGAACAAGGGAATCATCTTTCATTGCGACGCCGCGCAGGCCACCGGCAAGGTGAACATCGACCTGCAGAAATGGAAGGTCGACCTGATGACTTTTACTGCGCATAAGACCTACGGTCCGAAAGGCATTGGCGCGCTCTATGTGCGTCGCAAGCCGCGCGTGCGCATCGAGGCGCAGATGCACGGCGGCGGCCACGAGCGCGGACTGCGTTCCGGCACGCTGCCTACACACCAGATCGTCGGCATGGGTGAAGCCTTCCGCATTGCCAGGGAAGAGATGGATGAAGAGATCGTGCGCATCAAGGCACTGCGCGACCGTCTCGCCAAGGGCCTCACCGAGATCGAAGAGGTTTACGTCAACGGCGACATGGAGCACCGCGTTCCGCATAACTTGAACGTGAGTTTCAATTACGTCGAAGGCGAATCGCTGATCATGGCGATCAAGGACATCGCGGTGTCGTCCGGCTCGGCCTGCACGTCGGCAAGCCTGGAGCCGTCTTACGTAC